>VBPR01000044.1 GCA_005877345.1 Nitrososphaerota archaeon | reverse complement strand
GACCATTTCTGCAGCTTCTTCCCTTAGGTTTTCTGCAGGTCCGGTAGTATGCGGGTCATCTTTAGCCGCACCTATGTTTCTTTGGTTTTTCTGTGCCTTGTCAAGGTTCTCGTTGTCGTCTGTTTTTTCATTCATTGTAATTCAATATGCAACAAAGGATAAAAGAGTTAAATGGACAATGCTCACACAGGCAAATAGTATCTATTTCTGGCTAACCTTTCCTAGAGCTTGAATTTTTACAACGAATTTATTGTTGGAGTTTGACAAAAAAAAGGCTGAAGCATATGGTCCAGAAGCGTAATACCCAATAATGATTACTGATAATGTGACAGGATTTGAATTATTGCAATATATGCATAGGAATATCATAGATCTAATACGCTCGATTATCTCCTGTCTCACTGATGAACATGATGATTACTCAATCCTAACCACAAGGTTGTAGTAGTTCAAGCTGGTATCTAGCATTACTGAAACATAGTTAATAGATATTATTACCCTCAAACTTTCTTAATGCGTCAGTTTGTTCTTTGTCGGTGACTAGTATTTGCTTGTTCTCCTCTAAGAGATCTTTTCTTATCAACAAGAAGTTCTATTTCTCTGATGTCATCTAAGCTTTGAAACAATATCCTTCACGTATTAAATTATGACTCTGCCCCCATCAATAATAATAGTATTACCAGTAGAGAAGGAAAAATTTTCACCGGCAAGTGAAACAATACTTTTAGCAACTTCTTCAGGTTGGCCCAGTCTTTTCATTGTATTTTCATTTTTAGCCTTGACTAACTCACTTCTTGAAAGTGATCTACGCATTGTATCTGTAAGGACATCACCCAACGCAACCGAATACGACCTGATGTTAAATTGTCCGTATTCTAAAGCTATATGCTTAGTCAAACTAATCAACCCTGCTTTTGCTATAGAGTAGGGAGAGCCGCAAATATGACCGGATATAGCAGGGGTTGAAGCAATATTGATAATAACTCCAGTTCTTTTTTTCATCATGATCTTCAAAATTTCTCTGGTTACTTGAAAAGAACCAATCAAATCAACTTGAAGAATATTCATCAGTTCTAGTTGTGAAATATCATGTATTTTTTTAAACCAAATTTCCCTTTTGAATGGAAAACCAGCATTATTTATTAGGATATCAACATGGCGAAAGTCTTTTGAAATGTTTTCAATAAATTGACTTATACTGTTCTTTTTGGAAAGGTCTAATTGAAATCCGTAACAATTTTTATCAATCAAATGAATGGCTTTTTTCAAATTAGATTTTTTCCTAGAAGTAATAATTACGGTGGCACCATTTCTGGCTAAGTCTCTTGCAATCACTAATCCGAGTCCTATCGTTCCACCCGTTACGATTGCTATTTTTCCATCAACAGACAACAATTCTACATCCGTTATTTGGATATTTTAATTGATATCTATAAGCTAGTACCTGGCATATGTTAGTTATTACGCTTTCAATTAACTGTCACAGATTATTGTCTAATTCGTTTTGTTGGAAGTAAATTGTTGCCCATTATTTATTATGTCAGACACTTTTAAATAAATATTGTCAATAACGTATTTCACACTTGTAGTATCGAACAATCTTCAGTTCAAGTTATTTTTGCTGTGCTAACCATTTCCAATTTTACATTGTCGATTAACTCCTCAAGTATTTCTATCAATTTCTTTCTTTGGGCGTTATCAGATGAGCTCCAGTTATTTCTTTCTGCGCGTTTATGCGCCAATTTATATTTAAGCCCTATCATAGAAGTAGTATAATTATTTGCATCAAGTTTTTTCACGCTTTGATTTGCAAGGATGTACCAATGGTACTCTGTTCCCACAGGAACACCTGAACCTTCTGGAGCATTTCCTGCCCTCCTTTTGGTAACATTATAGGTGAATTGCCATTTATCGGGGGTTAGCTTTTTTTCCTTCCATTCACCCTTGTCATAATACCATTTATGAGTTCTACCGACCTTCATTCCGGTGTATTTTTTTCCTTCGAATTCTTTAAATTGATTATAAGACTTGGAAATATCCTTTTTAACTCCGTTCTTCTTTTTTTGAATACTTTCTTGTCGCATAGCCTAATCTGTTAAAAAAAATATTTAATGGTTATAGCGAGAAAAGTCTTAAACAAAAGCAACCAATAATCCTGTTCTGTGACAAGTGTCTCTGAACAGTAAGCTGTCTTAACAAAGGATCTGGAAGAACTGTAAAATTTCGGAAGTACAGTACAGCTGCCTGATGCGCTAATCAAGACTACTTGTCCAGCTTTCGTGTATCAGACAATGATTCATTTTACATGCAGCTATCCAATGACAGAGCTAGGATATTCATGAAGCAATAAATCGACCGTCTAGTAAATCCAAATCTCAGTACATTTCGTGAATTTTTTTAAACAAAATTTTCCTGTCAAATGTAAAACCAAGTTTTCTTACTGAACTGCTCGTTTAGTTTAATGGTTAGATTGGTGTTCAAGTCAGAATTAGTCAATTTACTTAATCTGGTACTTCGTTTAGCAGCATTTCAATCTCTTCCTGAGTTGGTTCATCTTCACGTTCGAACTTGGGGCTGACTAGTCCGCTAGTTACATCTATCCACAGTGAGCTTCCGTCATATTTGGTAATATACTGCTTTGGAATATAATACATGTGAATATTTGCAACGCCCTGCCTAACCACAATGAATTCATTTCCTACCTTGTCTACATCACCAATATCTTCGTTATCAACTGTCCTTACATGTTTATGTATTACATCTTCCCATGGTATTGTTAAAATATCTCCGGATTCTTTTCCCTTAAATTGCAGATCTGGTTCCTTAGCCATAAATGGTATGACTTCATGATAACCTTCATAACCTTGTCCTGAACGTTCAGCTTCCTTAATCTCAGAAGGTAATGGTGGATCATCTCTTTCATATTTGTCTTTGATTTCATCTTTTGTTTGTAACACATACAGGTCTTCCTTATCGAACTCCTTTATGTGTAATTTTGGAATAAAATAGTGTGTACCGCCATGTTTTAGTTCTACATAATCGGCAGTAATATTTTGTATTTTTCCCAAGTCTTTTCCATCAATTGACTTGACTTTCTTATTTATCATTTTTTTCCCAGAAATTTTTACCTGTGTCATGAGTAACAATGATCTGCGCAATATTAGATTTAACGATTTTATTTGCTTCAGAGACTATATCGTTATATCAAATGTTGACCATTATATTGCATGCCTGAAGAAAATATATCTGGACCTACTGTTTTATGGAGTGAAACCAAAGATAAGAAGGTAAAATCCAACGATGGTAAAAAACTTGGACGGATTGAAAAGATTTCCCAAAATCACTTCAAAATAGAAAAAGGGGGTATGAGAAAAAAAAGATTTTGGTTACCCAAGAATTTAGCTGATGCTTATGATGGGAAGTACTTATGGTTAAAAAGCAACGAGGAACAAATACATGATAAATTCTTATATGGAGAAGAACCTCCAGAAAATGATCAAAATGGATCACCAATAGATAGGGTTAGGTTAGTTAAGGAGAGAATGGTTGGTGTACCAACAGAACCGGCGGATCCATCAAAACCATATAAAAATATTCGTGATTTAAAATAATTTAGAATTAAATCGGCTTAAATTTAATCTAGCGATACATGTAAAAATATTAAGATTAATTTTTCCTGAGATGAATTATTCATTATAAACAATAAGGTACAAGATGTTACCATGGCAGATAAAAAAATGATACAAGAAAAATTGGTGAGGCGATAGGACTACAAAAAGCAATCTAGAGTGCGGGATAATCACTAGATTCTCTAGGCTTATTGAAACTTGAACATATAATATTAAGAAACTTGAAAATGAAACATGAAGAACAGGAAATGAAGGAATTGATCTAGGATCTGGCAGAAAGCGTTGGATTCGATCTGTCTACTATTGAAGCAAAGGTTTCCGTATAAGAATACAATATGTCATAAATAGAAAAATTAAAGAAAGTTTGACTAAATTTAATGGTTATTCTATTAGTTGAAGTCTCTCAAGATATGGTTACTAATCTTCTTCCTTTTCTTCTATTTCTTGCTCTTCAATTAGATTGCTGAATTCGTCTTTCTTTTCAATTATGGTTTCTTTTTTCTTATCGTCTCCCATGTTATACTATTGAACAACATAGGTTTAATACTTGGCAGGTATACTGTAGAAAGACTCTCTTTTTTACAAATTTCGATACTCAATAAAAAAAATAAAGTATAAATTAATTTGTATTGCTACTTTTTACATTGGAGACACGCAGTAGGATTGTCGGGAGTTTTTTTCCAAAAGTAAGAATGGCACTGGCACTTACAATTTCGATAGTGGCCGATCTGCTAGACTATACCGCGGCACCGTTGCTCGGCATGCCGATCATAGGAGACGTATTTGATTTAATTGTAATGAGTATGCTATACTCTATAACTAAAAGTAAGGTTTCATTAATAATGAATCTTGCTGAATTCGTACCTTTTCTTGGTGACTTTCTGCCAGTTTACACGGCTTCTACAATTATTTGGATATTAAGGGAATGGGGATATGATGCTCCATTTATAGCCAGGCGATTATTAAGATTACTTTCAAGTACTCAGAGCCATGTCTGAGCTGGCTTATTTGAGATAATGTAATTTCCTTGCCATATTTAGACCTGAGCCAAAGTTGTAATCAATTTATACTTTAATGAGCCGTATTATTTAATGCAGGGGACTTGTGATCATTGCGGAGCAAATAACGTAAAAGTACAAGAAAAGAAAATAAATAACCAGGTTAAGCACGTTTGTAACGAATGTGCTTAAATAGGCGTAGCTATCATTTAACTTTTTTTTGTTTTTTTGTTTATTTATGTATGGAAATAATTATTGTGTGAAAACGCAGTTTAGATTATGAATTATTGTATTCATGGCCTTTTAATTGTCGTCAGCGGTGAAATTAAATCCAGTAAGTAAATTAATAAAGTGAAAAATGATCTATCTATGTGATTGCAAATGATGGCTAATGCAACAATTAAACTCCCACTGCATGGCGGCCATGCTCCTTCTTATCTTATCGACAGGATGATCAAACTTTCAGGTGCAATTGTGAAAGTGATTGTAAATGAATACGGTGAACATGAGTTTTTAAAGAGGTTATCTGATCCCTTGTGGTTTCAGGCTTTTGGTTGCGTACTAGGTTTTGATTGGCACTCCTCAGGAAACACCACTGTAGTAACGGGTGTTTTAAAACAAACGTTAACAGTTGAAGAACACGGTATTTGCATAGCAGGAGGAAAGGGCAAGAAATCTACCCAAACTAAAAATGAAATCCCAGCATTGGCTGAAAAATATTACAATCTATCTTCTAACAAAATTGATAGTTTACTATATGCAAGTAGGATGGCTGCAAAAGTCGATAATGCGGCAGTACAAGACGGTTACACATTATATCACCATGTCATCCTTTTTGACAAAAATGGTGGTTGGTCTATAGTTCAACAAGGCATGAACGCTAAAGACTTGACTGCAAGAAGATATCACTGGATATCAGATTTTGTGAAAAGCTTTACTTGCGAACCTCATGCAGGGATAATATGCAATTACAAGAATTTGAGCAGCTTGAACATGTCTTCAATTAATTCAAAAGAAAATCAAGAAGTTTCTTTAGAATTAGCAACCGGGAGCACTGATAACTTGAAATCTTCTGTGAACAAGCTTATACTAAAGAAAGATTATTCGCTGGGAATGAATAGTAAATTAGATAAATGGATGCCGAAAAGTAATTTAAGCGATACTTCTGGTGTCATTTTTGAAGGTTACCATGCTGATGAACATTATGAAATGCCACGTAGATTGGACTGGAATTTATTCAGAAAAATTTACGATATACAACCTAAGAACTATGAACAACTAATTTCCATACCTGGTTTCGGTCCCGCAGCAGTTAGAGCTTTATCCCTTATCGGCGAGATAATTTTTGGAACGAAAGCTTCATGGCAAGATCCTGTGAAATATAATTTTGCTCATGGTGGTAAGGATGGCGTACCCTATCCAGTGGCTCGAAATACCTATGATAAATCAATTAGTTATCTGTCGGACGCTATCGAAGGAGCCGAAATACAAAGACAAGAAAGAATTCAGGCTTTAAAGAAGCTCGCCGCCTTCTCAAAAAGATTGTTCGCTGATTGAGGAAACTGAGTAGTATATCGAGACTCCCTCTATACGAGAGATTTTTTCATGCTATAATTGAACTTCCTGAAGGTTTTGAAGCAACAAGAATAAGAATGATTCACTGACAAGAAGAACCATTTTCTAGTGAAGCTTGATACTAATTATTAGAATTATTAATTTTTATAACTAAAGTAAGTCTTACTAGTCTTCTGAGTCGTCCTCGCTGTCATATGCCTCTTTGTTTTGGTTCTCTGCAGGACTGTTTGAATCACTATCCATAGTGGTTTTCTTTTCTTTGATGCCGTACTCAGTATGCTCCAAGTCTTCACTCATAGCTAGACTAGTACAAAATAGTATTTGAGGATTCAAATTTTGACTCCACCAGAAATAAACAAAGTATAAATTATTTTGTAATGCCGCCTTTTACATTGAAGCGAATAGGGATTGGTGCCGGAAGTATTTTCCAAAAGTAAAGGCATAGAGGTAATATTTGCAATTAAGTAAATTCAGATTCATGTCTGTAATGCGTTTATACTTTAGTGTATCATCAGTACCATGAAAAAGCTATCGTGTCGAGAATCTGGCTTTGATTGTGACTACACAATAGAAGGATATACCGATGAAGAGATATTCAGAAATGGAGAAAAAAATGTTTTTAATAAACACGGAATGAAAAAAGAGGAATTTACACCTCATTTTAATGAAAAGCTAAGGTCACGGATTAAAGATACCTAATTTCCCAATAAATCAATAATCTTGATAAATAAGCAGTCAGAAAAAATGAAAGTCTGGCAACAAAAGAATCATGATAGAGTAATCTATTGTGAGCAGAACATACATAGCTAACGAATGAGGCTTAGCACTTCTGAGTAGTTTTTGGTATTGTAAACGGGTAACGCTTTCCAATATTCCCATCCGTAATTTGTGGACTTTATTTTATTTAAGTAATGATGTACATGTGTTATTAGAATGGTCGATAAGGAAATGATTCAAGAAAAAATAGGCGAGGCAATGGGATTAGAAAGAGCGGCTCAAAAAGCCGTTCAAACACTGGATTCACGCGGACTATTGAAACCCGAACATACTACGAAACTTTCTAAGATGAAGGAAGAGGCAGGCAAACAAGAAGAAGAAATGGAATCAATTGTGCAAGATTTAACAAATACTGATGGATTTGATTCCTCCACAATTGAAGAGAAAGCGACTGAGACCGCAGAGAAGGCCTCACAAATAATGCAGACTTATTTAGGAGAGAACCCTGATACACAAGAGGCCCTAGAGTTTTTGTGTCTGGCGGAAGGAGGGGAAGTTACTCATTATGAGGTTCTCAGCTCAGTTGCAAAGCAAGTAAAGAACAGAAAGTTTGGTACTACTGTTAGGTCAATTCTAAAGGAAGAAAAAAGACATTTGGATTTGTGCACGAAGTTAGCAAAGAGAAATGCTTCATCTGAATAACCTCTCTTTTTTTATTATAACTGTCATTAAAGACAGCTACCAATCAAGTGATATAGTGTGTTTTGACTCATACGTGTAATTACTTATATAAACGTAAGATTTGAGGGTTCTTTACGCATGTATTATTAGACATTCACAAAAAATTTATTTCTGTGTTAATTTTTTTTCTTAGATTAAAAAATATAGTCTAATTGATTTCTTTGCTGTATGTCATTTAGGGATATCGTGTACATAAGAGAATTTGATAAGTTTGACAGTATGGGAAATACCATCTGTAGGAATACTGGATGTCAAAATTTAATTAAATATCCATTTAGGAAGTATTGTTCAAAAGAATGTAATAAACAGTTTGAGAAATGGTATTACCACAATTTTTACTGGGACAGGGTGCGTTCTGATATATTTAAACGAGACAATTTCACATGTCAAATATGTAGAAAAAAATATCCTTATACATTCAGAAGAAAGTTTGCACGATCTCGTGGACTGGAATGCGATCACATAGTTCCAAGGTCGCTATATAAAAAATTGGGATACAGATTTGATTCATTTGAAAATAAGGTTAAAACAATAACCGAATTCCTTCATAATCATGATAATTTGAGAACTCTTTGTAAGGAGTGTCATAAAGGGGTAACAAAACAATACTTATGTGGTAAAGTGAATGTGAATTTAACAAATTATAAAAATTATAATAATCTCGAAGTTATTGTAACAAAAAAAAATTAGTCGTCTTGTACTTTTTCTTTTATCTTTTTCTTTTCAATTACGTTACCAAATTCAACTTTTTTCTTCATAGATATGCTTGCTTTTTTCGTCGCCCATGTCGTCCCTTAATTGTACAATATTACTTAAATCAGTTACTGCTCGGAAATTGATCGATAACGATGTCACATCACATTTATTTATATTTTTATGTCCTTAGACTATTATGGTATTAAACACACTCATTTATATCGCGTTGGTTATAATCGTGATTATCGTAATTGTGGTCCTACTCAAATTCCTATTTAATGTACTATTCGTTATGCCGATAACGTTAGAACATGATCTACTAAAAAACGCTGCCTCTATTTATTTACCTACCTGACTTCTATTAATAAGATAGCGAATCGTATTTAATAGTAACAGTAGTTGGAACAGTAAATATTTCTATTTCTCACAAGAATTCTAGTTCTTTTGAATTACGTTGCAAACTTGTGATTCACCCTATTAGAGTCGAATTTACAAATTCATTAATGGATGATAAGTTACTAAAATAGCGATTGTAGCATTTTTCATAAATGATGAAAAAACAAGTCCTGATTGGAAAAGGCAGAGCTTTAAAATCACACGCATCATAATATACAACTGATTTAAATCATAATGAGTATGTTATATCATGGAATCTGAGCTGATATGTGAGCGCTGCCGGAGAAGGACTCATTCGCTAAATCAGTTCCTAGGCATAAAGGTATGTACGAAGTGCTATCATGAGATAATCAATGCCATCCAAATTCCTGCAACTCGTATTTAAGGGAAAAAGCAATGGAGATAATATCTGAAAAGAGCTCAATATACGCCTATTTTTTTAGTATTATTTTACCAGGACTTGGACAAATTTATCTTGATCACAAGAAACGTGGATTTACAATTCTATTAGGGGCCTTAATATTGTCTTTAGCTCTATCATTTGCGTTTGCATTTCCATTAAATTGGATAATCATGGCTACGTACTGGATATGGCAAGTGTTTGACGCATTGTTCCTGTACAAATCTGTCAACATGGGAACTAAAACATCTAATGATAAACAAAATTCAGAATTCAACAACCGTTAAACCCATTATTGAGTAAAAATGTCTAATGAAGCTTTTGACAGGTTTCTCCTGAAACTTTTCTAAAAAACTGCAGATAAAGGAGAGATTAGCTATTTCGACAAGTACGAAATTGGAAAAGAAATAGGTCTATTGGATAAATCTGAAACAGATCGTATTGTTAAAATTTTATATGGCGATGGGTTTGTATCAAATAATGAGGCTACAGAATCAAAAATTCGAATTACCGATGAAGGTAGAAAAAGACTGGAAAACAATCAACTTTAATTAATTATTTTATTTGCGAAAAAATCCTTCCATAATAATATCCCTCAACGGCTTGCGGTCACTGAGTTTTTCCTTATCTTGAAGCTCGGCGGGAAGATTTTCTTTTGGTCCCTTCTTTCCAATTGCAATCATTGCCATTACTTCAAAATCGACAGGAATTCCTAAATCTACTCTTGCCTTTTCATAATCAAAACCTTGCATTCCATGCGCAACAATACCTCTAGAGTGAGCTTCTAATGCAAGATTTTGCCAGGCCGATCCAGCATCAAATTGATGTGTCCTTGCAGGTTTTTCATTAAATTCAAAGTTTTTTCTAGATATTACCACTACTAGTAACGCAGCATTTTTTGCCCAAAGCTTATTTGTGTCAACCAATAAATTAAACAATCGATCCCAGTGTTCTGTATCTCTTTTAGCGTAAATAAAAGATGAGGGAGCCCATCTAGCAGCTTCAAAAAGTGACATAATCCTTCTCATCAAGCTCTTCTCCAGTCATAGACCTGGCCGACCATCTATTAAGAATGAGAGGATTTATTGGATATCCTGGCTTCCTTATTCTCTGATTTTCTGATCCATGATTTGATCTATATAATCACCAAAGTATTATGGATTTTCTCTTCAACACTCAGTTTCAATAACAAATATTTCTCAATATTAAAGTGTCCATCATCCTTTATTAGAGATGAATATCTAATTGATTTTACGGCGATTTTAATGGCGTAAAGTTGACTTCGAATTCATGATCTCAATCAATGTCATTGTTCAATTTTATAAATAATAGAGAATAATAACTTAAGACATTGTGAGAATCTATATTGAAGCTACAAGACTTCCTAGACCGCGGTTGTAAGATCGAAAAAGTACATCCTAGTGTTCTTGGTTCAGATGCAGAGATTAGCATAGTAACAGTTGAGGTAAAATGCTCTGATGGCCAAATTCATAAAATCAGGGCTTATAGGGAGGAAGCTAGCGATTTAAGGGAATTTATACGAACAAAAATTTCAAATACTAGGTAAATAATATCCAGCAGGATATCAAACAGGACTTTTGCTTGCATCTCATACGTTTTTATATTTAAAAAACGAATTATTAAGGGAAATGCCAAAAGGTCAATTAATATCACGCCTTGATTTCTTAAAATTGGTCGGAACTGCTGGGACAGGATTTATGTTATTGCCATTGGTACTATTTGGGAAGGCATTGGGAACTGTAGTTCCTACAACTAGTAAACCCGTAACAAAGCGAGTTAACATGGTAGGACCTGATGGTGTGGTTTTTTTATATCCTACTAAACCAAAAGGTTTCGTTTGGTATATGAATCATGAACAGCCGTTTGATTCGCATTTTGAAATAGGGGGCGGTTCTACATATCGTAAACTAGTAAGAAATAAAGACGGTTCATGGACAACCGACGACAACAAGAGAGTCAAGTTTAACTTGAATGTTGATCCTAATTATAAAGACGCGATAGGTGGTTGCAAGATGAGTTTTAAGGATTCTATCGCTCGTGGCTACACATATGATAAAAGCGACCTTGATAACGTTGAGTTGACAGGTTTCTTTAATGTCCATAACCCTACAGAACATGATGGTATCTACCTTAGGGGTCCGTGTAATCATCACGATAAAAGTAACCATCTCTGTTGTGAGGAATTTAGCTACGATTGCGAAACAGACTGCAATAGTTTACACGAGCCTTCCAAAGTAAAACACACAAAACAAAGTCCAAATAACTATTATGAGGATCCTGCAGGAATTAAAACCATAATTCCTCATGTTGTTTTAGCAGATCAAGGTTGGTTTGGTATCAAGTATGTTCACATGATACTATCTCATGATATCAATGACCCAAAAGTCAAGTTGGAGCACTGGATGAATTTCAATAGTGATGGCAAGACTTGGATAAAGGTAAATGAGGTTATTGACACGAGATCCTATATGTGGGGACCAAAGGCCATATGTGAAGGACAAGATTACGAGGTTGGAACTCGGGGAGCACCTCGTATGGTTTACAAAAGGTATCGTGGAGATGTTGACTTCAAATGGTTTTCATGCAGACAAATTGAACCTAATTTATTAAAGTTAATTTAATCCATACTTAATTCGAACTGCCAGACAGAGAACTAAAACATAAATACAACAGCCAGATTTTGTTGGGAATTTCCCATTGCTAAATACGCAGTTAGAGTGAGTTAAATAAGTCAAGAAGGTCTATTACTACTACCAACAAAAAATTCACAGTCAAAATATTTATCTGTACAGCTAAATTCATTACCAATTTACTAGCGATAATAATTCTAAACATCTTTTACCATTTGAAACTTGACTTTCTTAACTAGAGCAGAATATGAGTTATGTTGAATAGGGCCAACCTGATAAAACATGAAGGTCTAAAGTAACAGGAAAAGATATGAATAAAGCGCTTACAGTTCTTACGAAACTAAATAAATCTGGCTAAGAACAATTTATTGTAAAAGATGCACGAACACAAGTTAACCTCAACGTACTTTTTTATGAACTATTCTTTTTTGCTTACATTATGTTCGATCCAGTTGGTCTCATGCTCCCTTTTTTTAATATACGTCTCGCATACTTCGGTATTGCAGGTAGCTATAGCACAACAACAATCTTCCTTGGAATCATCCCAAGCCATGATAAAAGGACTTCTTTCTGAAGCCAACCATACGTTAGAGAGCGGTAATTCCAACAAAACTGTAGAGAACCTATTAATGGTTCAGCGGTTGGTAGCGCAAACTAAAGATAATTCTACCTCAATCCAGGACTCTATGTTACTTATACGTGAAACCGTAGGTGCAATACTAAGTGGGAGATCGGATATAGCAAAAACCAATTTAAATTTGATAACTAAACAATTAATTAAACAGGTACCAAGTAACAAGACATCCAAGACAATCACTGGTGCATTGGAAAAAGCCATACCTTCTATACCTTCTAATGAATCAAAGGTACCAAGTAACAAGACATCCAAGACAATCACTGGTGCATTGGAAAAAGCCATACCTTCAGACATCCAAGACAATCACTGGTCCTTTGGAAAAACCTTTGGAAAAAGCCATACCTCCTATACCTTCTAATAAATCAAAGGTACCAAGTAACGAGACATCCAAGACAATCGATAATGGGACTACAATGGGTTTCCAGACTTATCAGAACAATATTTTTGGGATAAAAATCCGGTATCCGGACGGCTGGTCTGTAAGGAGTTATCCCTATAATAATGCAAGCAATAATACTGTTGTAGGATTCTACTCGCCGTCAAAAACTGCCTCCCAGCTTGGCAATATTTCAGGTGTGTCAGGTCACTTTGTAGCATACTTAGATATATTTACATTTGATTCTAAGAATATGTCCCTAGATAAAATAATTAATGGACGCTTAAATAGAATTCAAAATACAAGTGATTTTGTATTGGATTCAAAACCGTTTACTCTCAAAGGAAACCGTTCGGCGCATATGTTGGTTTACTCTACTATTACAGGGGAAGATGAATCATTCAAGAAAATGCAAGTCTACACAATCTTTGGCAATAAAGTATTTTTAATTACCTTTACAGCGCAAGAAGCTTTGTTCTCCAATTACTTGCCAACCATTTGGAAAATGATCGATTCATTTGAAATACATTTATAGGATGAAAACAAGTCTTATGAAATATTAATATCTCTTGAAAAATCAATTCCTTCGTTATTCATTATTTTACAATTTCCTGCCACTGTATCTCCATTATCTGGATTATAATCTAAAACTATGCTATTCCCGCTACAATCATATTCATTGCTTCCAGTTCCACCATCCATTATAGTCGTGCCAGCTCCTGCAATAAGTTGATCGTTATCCTGACCTCCGACAAGAAAGTTATTTCCAAGTGCCCCAAAAAGTACATCATCCCCAGGTCCGCCATCAACTAAATTTGAACCATCTCCAGGGATAATGATGTCATCGTTGCGTTCACCATATAATCTGTTGGAACCCAAACCACCATAAATTATATCGTTACCCATTCCTGCCCATACTCGATCATTTCCTTTAAGTGTGTATATGATTTCATCGTTACTATCACCCTTTATGTTATCGTTACAATCGGTTCCAATTATCAAATGTCCTTTCCTCATTATACCTGACGTACCGCCTGTCAATGCTCCAGCAAGACACCCAGCATCTGAGAACCTGTCAAGAGGGTTTGAATTGAAAAGATAATTCAATTTGTCATCTATATTAGCAATAATATCCTCAAGGACGCCCAAATCTACTTGCAGGAATTGTGCGTTTGCCTCTTGTTCTTCGAGCATTAATAACATTGAAATAGTGAGACTAATACTGAGAAGATTCACAAGGATCTTAGGCACAAGCGAACAAAATTTTTTGTTTCTTATTAATATTTCGGTTTAATCTGTTCAAGATCGTACTAATCATTTTGACCAGTTTAGATTATTCACTAAAAGAGCTGATTGGTGACTCATTTATTGAAAGATATAAGAGAAAATTTAGCTGACCTTTGAAGTTGAAGTTCGGGCCGTTAATACATTGGTATGTGGAGCACACATAGATTTCACTTCAGTATTTCTGCCTTTGACGGAATTATAATAGTGTGGAGGATACTTGCAATATTAGAATACCGAGGTATGGGAGTGACAATCACGGTTATGAGGTCAGAAAGCGGATCTGCACAAGGATTACTTGTCATTCCCAATAACTCACTCCTAGTATTTAGGCCTAGAGTAACAGTACGAAGTTTCTTCCAGTTACCACCACAATGTTACCAATACTAATTGAATTAGTTTCTGAAGACTATAAACAATACAAAGGTCTTATTACTATCTGAAGATATCTTAAATTGGTGGAATGCAACATGAAGAATGATAAAAGTGCTGCTCCTGTTGACTAAGTCAAATCTATTATTAATATAGTACTGGCATAGAAATACTGAATGAAAACGATATATATCTCATTCAAATGATAAGAGAATCTAAATCAATAATTCAAAATAAGCTACTAATGTATTAACATTGAAAGACTATATATAGTGGTTTCCGTATAAAAGAATGAAATTATAAATGGAAAAATCAGCAGGATGGTTTAGATTTATCGAAATTGGGCTTGGTATACTTATCGTCATATTGTCAATTTACGCACTTGCATTTCCGGCAGCTACGTTTGTGTCTATAGTAGTTATACTTGCCATAATCTTATTCATTCTAGGAATTGAGAAGATTATTGCTGGTATTTTCTTCCATATCAGGGGAAGAGGTGCAAGCATAGGCCTTGGTATATTGATCATCATATTTGCGGGCCTTGTCATCGCAAATCCAGTATTGGCTACATGGATTTGGTTCTGCTAGCATAGTTGAGGGGTTCTCAGGAAAGGAATCTGGTTGGAAAAGAGCTTTCCTTATTGGAGTAGGTGCATTGTTAATAATCATTGGAATCATAACGCTTGTCTCACCTGTCTTTGGTGCAGCATTTGCAGGATTTATTGTAGCAATAGGACTTTTGATAGCAGGATTTGAGATGATCGCAGCTGGTGCAACAGGCACAAAACTGAACTTACCGTCGAAGGATAACCTCGATAACCTCACTGGTAAAAAGTAAGAGGCTAACCAAATTTATTTTAAATTTTATTTTATTTTATTTTAAATTTAACATGAGTTTGGACCATAAATCACGTTAGCGACGCGTGTACGTCCCAAGGTATTCTATTACTAGAAAATTATCTTTGTGTTCACATGGAATCTAGATTATTTCATTTGATTAATAAGATCTAAACATTTTGCCTGTTTCCCTTCAATGTCTGAAAGTCTACTCACTAATTCATTTTTGAGTTGATCTAGTTGCTGTTGTCTCTGTTCTATTTCTACTTTATCATATCTTCGTCTGTAGATAGAGTTAGTAATAACAAAGAACAT
>VBPR01000043.1 GCA_005877345.1 Nitrososphaerota archaeon | reverse complement strand
ATAATCTCTAAAAATTTCAAGTTCATCATGAGTTGACGGAAATTGTTCCTGTGTCAACCTTATAACGTCTTCATAATTTCTAAATGGAAAGTAAATGTTTTTTGCAATCTTGACAGATCTTTTTTTGGTCTGATTGGTGATAATTCCTTTTTTATACGCCAGAAACAAATTGAACCTGATGTCAATCAAAGCCTCGGACTGGAGAATATTTTTATCCCGAACGAATGTTACTGCTACTTCATCATCAGCGTCTAGGATACCATTTTTAAATAACTGAAAAATCTTGCCAATCCCTTTCATTCCAATTTTTTCTAATTCAACGGCTCTTAATGCACCTAGGCTGGATGCACCTATTAGTTCAATATTTTTTCTTGTGGCAAGATGATACACTTCAATTGGTGAAGGGGGATAATCATGTAGAAATACTCCATCTATAAATCCAACATATTTTTTTTCATCTGAAGCATGTGATAATCTCAAAAAATCACCCTTCTTTGCAGGATCCCTATAGTCTGCGTCTAGAATCTTACTTGCCTCCTCCCTATTTAAGGTAGGCCCCAGATATACTATTGGTTTATTCATACAGTAAAGGATTCTCTCCCTCTTTTTCCAATAACTGCTCTAGTTATCTTAAAAGTTTCTAGTCCTGGAACAATTGTTCTTACGACAGGTATCATTATTTGAGGATTTGTAAGATCTACTACTATTACTTGTTTCAATCCATTTGAATTTAATCTTGAAAGAATAAGTTTGATATCATCCAAAATATCATCATTTACATAAGATTTTATATTTGAGAATGGGATTAAATTTTTTGATTTCATAAATTGCCATGTCTTTTTTTCATCACTGTTACTATTCCCATAAGAGATTTTTCTGAGGTCATCTCTTGCGCCTTGAATATTTGCAGCACGAGTTTGCGAAACTTCGGTGATTGCTCTGAGCAAGGCAATTCTTGCATCTGGATGAGTTCCATGACCTTCTGCAAGATATCCGTAATCTTCAGTAATCCACTCAATACTACTTGCATTAAATGTTGGTATTCCAATTGGGGATGTTATGTCTTTAATTATAAGTGGTATTTTGGCGTCATTGAACTTTTTTGCCAACTTTGAAGCGGGCTTAAAATCTATATTTGATATATCAACATCAGGAAATTTTGAATCATCATCTACGAATTCTGTACTATCAATAGGAGCTATTTCCAATCCATTGTCTGAAAGATATCTAGTCATTGTTCTTAGAGCATTATAAGGTAGTGCACTTGCATTCAACTCTGCCAAGCTTGTTGCATCCCTTTCAATAACTTCACATAGTGAGTGGCATATTGCCTCTTCCAATACGTTGCCTGAAGCAAGACCGTTGGTATGGTGATATGCAAATGGGTTTACTGCAGGCGATTTGGGAGAATACCTAAATAGTGCCAATGGTGTGGGAACCAGGATCTGTTCATTATTTATCAAGTCATAACCTGGCAGGAAATCCATGATCATTTCCTCATCGTATTGAAATAACATTGGTTCAACTACATTAGAAGGGTGCAGTGTCTTTGACACTTTTGAAACATCTTTGTAACTTCCCTGAATCATCTTTTTATGATCGCTAGACGGTAAGGAACAATATCTTTCAATACTCTCCATCAATGCACTTACCTTCGCATCCAATCTCGTGGGCCCCTTTCCACTATAGACCCAAATATAGTCTTCCGTTCCAGGCAAAACTGCAGAAAAATTCGGTATTCCAAGAATATCCATATCTGTAATATCTGCAAGCCTTGTGATTCCAATATTACTAGAAACTGGAAGAACAGTGCTAAGAGTTTCTTCTACTGATTTTATTCTGGATGACACTTTACCTTTCAACTTCTTCTGGCTTCTGAGCAATATTGGCTCAAGTTCCATAGTAGATTTGAATGATTTGGTATCAATATCAATTTTTCTAAAATTAGAAATATACGAAAATAGTATTAACTAAACATCTTGGAATATACAGATAATGATTCGAAGGTAATTAGTAAAATAGTTAATTTGGCCCATTCTGATCCTGAGTTTAGAATAGAATTTTTTAAAAATCCCAAAAAAATATTGGATCAGTTTAATGTCTCTGATAATGCAAAAATGTTGATTGTGAGATTCTTTAATGAAATGAAAAGTTAGATTCAAGTTGAACCATTTTGATTATTATTTTTCTGGATGCAAAAAGAAATTTCTAGCTATTAAATAGATAAATAAATGTACCCCGTTTCTGACCCACAACTAGTCATTGATAGCCATACATTCAAATGTACATCTCCTAGTGCACTCTCTTCCGGGGCTTCTTCGTCAATTTATTCTTTGACGGAGTAATAGAAAACATCGCATTAATTCATTATAAATATTCTGGTTAGATTTGTAATAATTCTGTAAGGTCGAGTTCAAACGCGGCAACTGGCATCTTTATTTTAAAACTATCTATTAGTAAAGGTGAAATTTCTCCTATTTGTCCAATGACTTTTTCGTTATAGACTATATCTGCACTTCTTCCTCTTATGAATGATGAATTTTCTGATGGCCTTGTTTCAAATTTAGCCTTAAAACAAATTTCCATAAGCGTTTGAAGTACTGCTTTTATTTCACTATACGTCACCCCATTAAAGGCGCTAACACAACACAAATTCCATCTTTCAAACTTGTCTTTTTCAGGTACAAAAACCTCTCCTATTTCAAACAATTTTTGAGGATACTCTTCATGAATATTTTTCGACAACGAAAGTAGTAAAGATGGTAAAAGTGATCTCCTTAATACATCATGTTCATCGCTCTTAGAGTTATTCACGGTAAAGAAATCAAATTTATCAATTTTCATTCTTTTGTAGTGAATATCTTTGTTACTTAAAATGAAGTTAATATTTTCGATCAACCCCATACCAATCATGGCCTGACGAATCTTGTCAAAAAAATAATTTTGCCTGCTTCTATTACCATTAAGTGTATACTCTGGCAGAGAGGGCTCCAAGTTATAAAGTCCGTATCCGATTGCTACTTCCTCTACAATATCGATGGGACTAAATATATCAATTCTGTAACTTGGAACCATACAATTAATTCCACTTGAATCAATAACGTTTGCATCAAACCTACTTTTTCGTAGACAATTTACTATCTCTTCATTTGACATTGAAAGACCCAGTACCTTATTGATGTAGGCCGGTTTAACGTTCTCTAAAATAGTATTTGTGTTTGTATTGTAAGAGAAACTATTATCACTATCCCGTTTTATAGAGACATTTTCCAACTTAAATCCAATCCCCGCTAGCGTTGCAATTATATTTGCTAGAACGTTGTCAACAGTTTTTTTGTCAACACCCGTAACTTCGACAAACAAATTATCAACTCCTTCTTTAATTCTTGTAAATTCGCTATTTATGATTGGAGGAAAAGAGATCACCGTATTCCTAGAGTCTTTTAAAATGGGGTAAATTGATCCCTCTATGAGTTCTCTAAATTTTCTGCCTGATTCAGTTCTGTTCAATATATCAGTCAATGTCAACGTAGAAGTATGGTCAAGAGGAGTAAAACTCAGATTATCTGATGATGTAGTGTAGTCCAGTGGAAACTCAATACTGTCTAAATTATGGAATCCTACGGACGCCTTCAATCTTCTTCTTCCTATTCCATTATGCAGATCTTCTTGCATAGAAACAATTTGCTTTATTGTCTTGTTATTCAACTTATGACCTCTAGCAACTATGCCTACAATAAATGGCCGTACATTTGATACCGATCTATTCACACTAATCATATTTTTCTTGTTTTCGATTACCTGAAATTTTGCTATTCCTAGTTCTTTGCCTAGCAACCCGTTTAATGCTCTGGCGATTCCATAAAAAGTAGAAAAATCTGGACGATTTGGACTATATTCTAATCTGATACATTTGTCATCTCTTGACTCTAGATCTAGTCCTATATATGGCAGCATGTCTACAATGTAATCTAAATCATAACCAGGAAATAATCTACTGATATCTTCTAGTGGAAATTCTACAACGGGCATATTGGTTGCATCCTTAACCATGATAGTCTATTATCGTAGAGGTCACGTACATCGTTTAATCCATATCTAATCATAGCGATACGTTCAAGCCCACCACCCCATGCAAGTACATTATTCAATATACCTACAGATTGAGTTACCTCAGGTCTGAACACTCCCATACCAAATAACTCGACCCACTTTCCGAGTTTATCTATATACACCATTGATTGCAATGAAGGTTCGGTATAAGGAAAATATGTTGGCCAGAACTTTACCTTGTCTAACCCAAGTTTCGAATAAAATTGTTTTTGTAGACCCATCAGATCCCGTAAATTTATTGTTTCCCCTATTACAATTCCTTCAATTTGATGAAACTCCATTAAATGCTTGTACGACATTTTTTCATTCCTGAAAACTCGCCCTATTGAAAAAATCCTGCCATAGCTCAACTTATTTTCTGAAAGATATTTTATGGTGACAGGAGTAGTATGAGTACGGAGGACTGTTTTCTTTGATTTTTCCAAATTCCAATCATAATTCCATTCTGTTTTGTGAAAGTTTGAAACTTTATTACTAATAATAGGATCTATGTTTTCGTCTGTCAAATTTGATAGATAGAACGTATCCTGCATATCCCTTGCTGGATGGTCTTGCGGAGTAAATAGTACATCAAAGTTCCAAAAACAAGATTGAATTGTTGATCCTTCAATTTCAGAAAAGCCCATCGAAATAAAAATTTCTCTAATTTCATTAATTACATCGGTAAGAGGATGTGTCCTTCCAATGCCGTAAGTACGAACAGGTGAAGTAACATCTATTTCCGCAAATCTCTGATTTTTCCATTTTCCAGTATTTAGTATTTCAGCAGTAATTTTTCCTATTTCATTTTCGTCCTCACTACTAATGCTTGACGCAATTTTTTTACCGTCGCTTGTAAGAGAAATTAGGAAGGATTTTTCTATACTTTCTTTGACATACCCTGGACGTTTCTTTAAGAGGTTAAAGTTTTGTACCTCTTTGTTTGTTAATTCTGAAAGTTTGATCCTTTTTAATTTTGAAATTTTTTCTAATAAAGTTTCTTCAAGCGAAGGCCTATCGGAGCTATTAGTTATCCTTAGACTATCTGCTTCTTTAATCAACCAGCCGTTCCTAATTGCATTTTGGATTCCAACACTAAATTCAATATTTGACATTCGACATAGTTTGGCAAGCTTGCCAATCTTGACATTTTTTTGACCTGTTTTTTTTATCTCGTGGATTATCCTTCTTTCTGGTAATGTTAAATGATCTATAACTGGTGATTTACCATCTAAAGATGTAGGCTCTGGTGCTTTTGGAATGAGATGTATTATTGATTCTTTTTGAATTGACACTAAGACAATTCCTTTATACTTTAACCATTCAATTCCACGCCTAACATTATCTAATGAAAGGTTTGTTATGGTTGCTAATTTTTCAATATCCATTTTATCGTGTTTTACAAGTGTTAGAAGAATTTTTTTCTCTATTTTATGCAGGTTTGACACCGTCATTTAAATATGGATCAGACATTGATGGAATACTTTTTAAACGTTTAAAGTTCTCGAATCATGTATATATAATAAAATGAGTAGTTCATTCAAAGAAGATTATTCTGATGATTTTGAGGTAACGCCTTGGAAAGTGGAGGGATCAGTAGATTATGCTCGGCTGATAAAAAAATTTGGAACTCAGGAAATAACGGACGAATTACTTGAAAAAATGGAATCATTTACAGGCGAATTACATCCATTACTTAGGAACAAATTCTTTTTTTCTCACAGAGATCTTGATTGGATACTGAACAAGTATGAAAATAATGAAAAGTTTTATTTGTATACTGGAAGAGGACCATCTGGGATGGTTCACCTTGGTCATCTGATGCCCTGGTTTCTAACCAAACATTTACAAGATAAATTTGATTCTAATCTTTTGTTCCAGATAACTGATGATGAAAAATTCTTGTTTGGGAACAAGACAATGGACGAAATCAAGAAAAATGTATATGAGAATATCTTGGACATTATCGCAATAGGTTTCAAAAAGAGTAGAACAAAAATACTAGTCAATACAAGACACATAAAAAATCTTTACTCTAACTCATTAGAAATAGCTAAAAGGATTACTTTTTCAACTGCAAAGAGTATCTTTGGTTTTACTAATTCAACTAATATTGGAATGATAGGTTTTCCTCCACTACAGGGAGTACCCTGTTTTCTCCCTTCTATAATTGAAGGAAAACCCACACCAGTACTGATACCTGCTGCAATTGACCAGGACCCGTATTGGAGATTAACACGAGATATCGCAGAAAAAATGGGATTTTACAAACCTGCACAAATACATAGTAAATTTTTACCCAGCTTACAAACAACAGGAAAGATGTCATCGTCAGATCCTGAAAGTGCCCTGTTCACTACTGATGAACCAAAAATAATAGAAGAAAAAGTTTCTAATGCATTCACGGGAGGACAGCCAACAACTTTGCTTCAGAAAAAATTGGGTGGAAATCCCGGAATCTGTTCTGTCTTTTCATATCTCAGGTATTTGTTTGATGCGCCCATGGAATCCAATGAGAGGGAACTAAAATGTAGAAGCGGTAATCTGCTCTGCGGCGAGTGTAAACATGATCTATCGAGCCACTCAACTGCATTTATTTCGATGTTTCAGGAACGGAGAGAAAAAGCTAAAGACTTGGTTTCTGATTTTATGTATAGTGAGGATAATTGAGTATTTGGACAAAGTAACAAGATTTGAGTGTCTTGATTCTTACGAAACTGAAAAACTGGGTAGCATGTTGTTACCAGATAAAGATAGTGTACATTTTGTTGTTGAAGTGATAAAAATCATAGATAATGAGATTGTTTTAATGTTAAAAGATAAATCATGTCATGCTGTTCTTATGAAAGATAACATAAATGCTGTAAAATTGAAGGAATTTGTAGGAGAACTAATATTTGGTACGATGGTTGTTATCAAGACCTTTGGTCAAGAAAATATATTGAACGTTGTACACAAAGCTTCATAGACTATCAATTAATGTAGATGAATTTAAGTTGATTTTATAAACTATAGTAAGAAAGGCGAAATAAACAATCCTTATTTAGGGACAAATTGTGAGTATATGTTAATCCTAGATATTAGATAGTTAATTTGTTTCCATTTCTGTCTATTTCACCCTCTCGTATTCTTGTTGATGATATTACTCTGCCTTCTTGATCCTCAACTAGGGGCACAATAATTATTTCTAATTGAGGCATACCTTTTGATTTTCTTAATTCATTAATCTTGATACAATTTACTTTAGTCGCTTCGGTAGTAACGATGGCCTGTACATCCCTAGTCAATACTGTAGGACCGTAAAAGTCATTTAACTCATAAATCAAATAGTTGGTTTTATTGAATTTATCTTGGATGAATTTTTTCAAATTCTTTAGTCTAACCGAATACTCATTAGTAATCTTTTTCTTTTTGAATCTTGCA
>VBPR01000227.1 GCA_005877345.1 Nitrososphaerota archaeon | reverse complement strand
TATTCTAGAAAGGTTTAAAGCTTGGTAGTGTCTATTTGTTAAAGGAAGTCCATTTCTTGAACTACTAGCGTTACTAGAACCACCGAACCCGTAAAATCCATATTTACTTCAATTTTATATCAGAACCCAAAATTCTCTCACTCCGCCCACTTGAAATAAATTAATCTTAATTTCGTTACTACTTCATATGAAATATCCTTTCGGGTTTTATCTTTAATATGATTCTTTCTTCTCTTGGAGACCCACCAGGAAATTTATCTTTGTCAATATACTTTTTTGCCAACTTGTCAATGTGTTGTTCAGCTAGATCTCCTGTTATTTGCTCTGTTACTTTTCCCCTAATAGTAACCATGTCATATGGATCATTTTGGTCGGCTATTGCTAATGCGACTCTAGGATCCCGGGAAATGTTTTTTTGTTTTATCCTACCTATTGCAGTATTGACAAGAATATAGCCATTTTCAATGTCTACCCATGTTGGCGTAACCTGAGGAGAGCCATCTTTCATTAATGAAGCTACAAAAACAAAATTCTTATTTTCAAAAAGTTTTCGAATACTAGGATCATTTAGCTTACCATTGGTCTCTTGTCTCACAATTAAATATACGCATTATTTCTAATAACTGTTCTGCAAAATTGGTGATAAAAGGAAAAATAAGTTTTGGATGCTACATTTACCAAGATGGTTTAGAATATAATGACATTCAACACACTGTCCTTGTATGTGAAAGACTGGGGTTTGATTCCGTATGGCTAAAGGATAATTTTATTCCTTGGATACAAGCTTATCTTTCAAATGAGAAAGAAGGACAAGAAATAAAGAAAGAAAGAAAAAGTGCATCAATGCTTGAATGTTGGACAACGCTCTCTGCCCTTGCTACCATAACTAAACAGATTAGGCTTGGAGCAATACTGGTCAACCTATACAGAAATCCAGCCATTGTGGCAAAAATGTTCTCTACTTTGGACGTAATAAGCAATGGCAGAACTGAGATGGGATTAAGTGCTGGTTGGTATGAAAAGGAATGTCAAGCATACGGCATAAGTTTTCCAAAGGGTTCGGTTAGAATCGGAATGTTGGAGGAAAGTATTAAGATAATTAAGAAAATGTTATGTGAATCTTCTGAAGGTTCTTGTAATCCTTCATTCAAAGGAAAATACTATGTTATATCAAATGCAGTATGCAATCCAAAACCCATTCAGAAACCATATCCACCCATATGGATTGGAGGTGGAGGTAAACAGACTCTTAAGCTAGCTGCAACATATGCAGATGGTTGGAATTATGGGCTTTGCAGCTATAACGAATATTTAGATAAGTTATTGTTTCTTAGTAAATGTTGTAGGACAATTGGCAGAAACTATGACAAGCTGATGAAGGGATGGCAAGGAATGATCATTATTGGTAAAGACAGGAATGAACTTAGGGATAAAAAAAGAGCAATTGTGGAGAAAACAAAGATATCGAATAGAAGGATGTTAGAGTTTATTATTGCTGGAACAGCTGATGAAATAGTCAAAGAATTAGGAAGATATACAGACAAAGGTGTGAACTACTTTACCGTATACTTTTCAGATCTACCAGATCTTGGATCCTTGCGGCTCTTTGCAAGATATGTTATACCACATTTTAGAAACTAACACGCCTTTGTTATTGTCTTTGGTTTCCATGCGGAATTGATTTGTGAACAACGGGATGACTTCGCACGCATCAGTGTATCAGATGTGGATACTGCATGATTTGATTATGAAACTGTAATCGTAGGTGCTAGTGTTTAGTATCAGATTGACCATGATGCACATTAGAAATACCAATTTACATATCGTGATGTATAGAAATCAAAATCTATTATAAGTTCTCAGCTTCAGTGCTGACAATCATAGTAATAGTGGCGATGCGATATAGTCATATGAAAGTATCAAAATACATAAAATCAAACATAGGCGTTAAGTGATGACTTTCGGTACTCTAAATGGGTCCTCGTCTTGTTCTTCCATTTTACGCGGCTCTAATTCACACGGTAGTTAAATAGGAATTCGTTTAGATTGTATATCATACAAATGGTGGAAAGATCCGATGAATTGATCGTTGACAATATTTGGCTCAAATCTCATCTTGATGATCTTGATTTGGTTGTCATAGATGGTAGAGGAGCAGTAGCGTACGGCTCTGGACATATAAAAAATGCACTTCCACTCAGTTTAGATGATGTAATAAGTATATCAGAAAATGGTACAAATCTTGTTTTAGAAGGAGCAGCTGCCGAAAATCCTTTTGGTAAACTTGGAATAGATGAATCAAAGAAGGTAGTGGTTTATGGAGAAAATTTCGATCCATCTGCAGCACGAATAGCATGGACATTACTTTACAATGGTCACAACAATACTAGTCTTCTAGGCACCGCGTTCAGTTTTATTAGGCGTGGGGGAACATTACCCATTGTCCGTGATCTTCCCAAGCCCGTCGTTACTAATTTCATATCTAGACCCAATGATTCTCTGAGGGCGGACGAAAGGATGATAAAAGAAAAGTTAAATGATGATGCTACTGTCATTATAGACTCCAGAACGCCCTTGGAACATACTCAAGCAAGGATTCCAGGATCTTTACTGCATAACTGGGAGAATGGAATAGGCGATGACGGTAAAATGATAAAGAGTGGTGAAGATCTACTAAATGAGTTTAACGCATTCGGCATAGCAAAAGATAAGGAGATCATATGTTACTGCCATTCAGGGACAAGAGCGTCCCATAAGTACTTTCAATTCAAACATGCTGGTTTCAAAAATGTTCGTTGCTACGATGGTTCTATAATAGACTGGGCTCAGAGAAGAAATCCTATTCGATGAATGCTATTCCCAATTGACGGGCGTTTAAGGGACCGAAAACTTCTCAGTACATAAGAAAAGAATAAGGAAATTATCCAATATACTGACCCCACTTACCAGCAAGGTTCAAATCGCACAAATCCCACTGACTCCAACGTCCCGCTATAAAATATTATTCGGGATAAACGTAAAATAAAAAAGAACGTTTATAATCTTGAGTAATAATTTTGAATATTTCTGTATTTTGATATTGTATAGAGATGTTTTGATATTAAAAATATTGAAATTTGTATCTAATAATAAGTAACGATTATATAATAAGTGATATATACTAATGCACAATGAAAGAAGCAGGATTATTAAAAATACTTGTGCAGGAAAAGGCACTAGTGAAGTTGTTAAAGACAATTGGTACTGGAAAAGAATATCCAACTAGAGTACTGTTAACTAAGTTGGGTGCATATGGATACGGACATAAAATGCTCCTTAAGGCGGAAAAGCGTGGACTCGTAGCCCGAAAGAGCGTTAAAAATAAAGTGTTCAACAAATTGACTGAAGACGGTAAAAAACTTGTGAAACTAGCAAGAGAGATAGGTGTATAAAGCCTTCCCTCTCCAATTTATTTCCTCTTCATATTGATTAAAATTATTAAAAATTGAATTAAGAGATTTAAATTCTTGAAATCAAAATAAGTCTCGCGTTTTGTCAGTTATTGAAGAAATTTATTTATAACCTTCGGGTTTATATGTTCTTCAGATAAGTTATCATTTATCTTAAAATCGTTCTATTTTGGATTCACATTGTAAACAAATTAAATCCCTTCCGGCCCACCATATTTTGAGTGCAAATATCTGTGTTTGGAGAATTGATTGTAACTTTCTGGTCATTAGTCTGAGGATTAGTGTTTCTGTATTTGCTAACAATTTAACCTTATATCTTTGGTATGATCTTAATGTTTAGTGTCTTCGTTCATATCCTGTGGTCGATGTAAAATGCCGATATCCGAATATGAACCGTTCTGTCCAAATTGCAAGTATGGAAACCCATCGTTTTTACTAACTCAGGTACAGAACAACCAGCATAGAGATATACAAGTTGGGACAAGGACTAAATTCGAAAGGCTACTTGCTTTAGCGTTGAAAAATAAAGGAATTGCATTTCAGGCAAACCCCTTGATTAGACTATCTGCTTGTATAAAATATACACCAGATTTTTTGATTAGAGGAAGGCTTATCGTAGAAGTAGATGGAGGAATACATGATAGAGATTTTCGCAAGACTCCAGATAGAATACGTCAACGTGCGTTGGAAAAACTAGGTTATTCAGTGTATAGAATTAGAAACGAAGTCGTTGCGAGTTCTCCTGAGAAAGTTACAGAGGAAGTTCTGCAGCAATACTATGAAGCGTTCGATGCTCAGGTCGGCCAATCGCGGTCACTGCTATCAAAGGCAAGAAATATAGAAAATATGATGAGTTCTCGACCTGAGGAAGGTCAGGTATTATCTGTGGCTATAAGGCTCAAAGACTATACTGATAAATGGGAGTATGATAAGTTTTGCATGTACTTATCTGATATGGACCGAAATTTTGTAAGAAATCCATGTCACACCGAGCGATTAGTATTACTGTTGTTAGGACTAGATTTAACTACGACATATAGTGGGAAAGTAAATTTCAAAAACTTTTTGGATATTTTTATGAAGGGGATAAATATAATGTCGAATTTATATGGACATCGAGCAAGAATATACTTGATAAATAGCTTTAGCATTACTGCTGCAAATTTCATGAAAAATCTTGTTTTTCATGGGGGGCCCAGAATTAAACCAGGAATAGTTGTAATAAATAATATTGAATCACTAGTGGAACATATGTCAGAATTCAATAATTGCTTTTCCAATATTGGAGTGAGATTAGAGAAAGATGATGTAAAATCGGAATGTCGACACAAACTAGAGAAGTTGTATTCCATCGATAGAGAAAAATATTTGTGGCTATCTAATTGGGTTAATACTTAGATTATTCAAAAACATACATGAATCCTTTTTCAGAGACAATTTTGTCGCTAATGCCTCCGGGCCCGATATAAAATTTGTATACTTTTGATAGATTTATTATAAATATAATATTGCATAACAATACTATTCTTAACTACGCATTAATCGTAAAGTAACCCATGAAAATGTGGATACCTCAAGACCAGCATTATCATTATAATTAGTAACTATAATAAATAACTAAAACATCATTCGCCTTCGTGTCAATAGAGTATGTTACCCTATAGTATGAGTCCCATATACTCTGCTAACGTGCATTATTAAAAAATACGTCTATATCATTATCTTTTGTGAGTTTTTCTAAAAACCATTCGGATGTCGAAAAACCGATAAATTCTTTCTAACGCTGAATCAACCTTAAAGAAGTCTGAGTTGAAGATAACTCTGACTCTCTCATCGCCCTTGAAGAGAATAGTCCCATCTTCTTCAAATTTGCTGTGAGGTTTCTTTTAAAAAACCTTATCCATATACCACTTACAATTCCTACTTGAAATGTTATTACGAACAAAATGGCAAAATTTTTTGGATAAAAAAATTCTCGTCTGATACTATCCACATCATGTAGTTGAGTTACAATAATTTTTTAATTACTCTTATATTCATTTCAATTGTCATACTTAAAGGACCAAATTGCATTAATAAAATTAAATCATGAGAAGGAGATGCCAGATATAAGAAAGCAATTATGGGGATTGATTTCTTTAATTGGAACTATGACTTCTGCACGAAAACGCCATGTAGCCCATGTCTGTAAGATATAATGTCAACTATGTTAGCAAATACAAGATCTAATAAAATGACGGACCCATGAAGTAAATTGCCATATCGCTGATATTGCTACTGTGCTCTTAGGAAGAGGCTAGCACAGTACTGCAACTCGTTGTATATTTACTTGGCATTTCGATCATATTGGATAATACCAAACGAAATTCCTTCGGTGTCTTCACATATCGCTAAATATCCAACGCCTGGAATGGGCACTTTGGGGCTTAAAACTTTGCCTCCTTCCATAGAAATTTTGTTAGAGAATTCATCTATGGAAGGCACATCAATAGAATTTGTAATTCTGCCACCGGTATTACCACTCCCTTGGTTCGTTTTAGGAGTAAGTCCGCCGTTTATACCTGGCTGGCTGTCTTCTCCCGTTTTTACAAGCCAGTAGTCTTGAGGACCATCCCACTTATTGAACTCCCAACCAAAAACTTCCTTGTAGAATTTCATTGCTCTTTCCGGGTTATCTGCCACTATTTCAAAATGAATTACTCTTGGCATAATAAAGAAAATAAAGTCAATTATTTAAGTTTAATGATAATTGAAGAATATATCATGTGTCCGTGTTAGGGCATTATTCATCTACGTTTATGAACTGCCTAAGCTTTGCGATATGTTATTTCGGTATAAAATTGAAGAAACGTTTCTGAAATAAATGAAAGAAATAAAGATAATGAATATATCATTAAAGGTAAATTAGAAGAGAAAGAAAAAC
>VBPR01000269.1 GCA_005877345.1 Nitrososphaerota archaeon | reverse complement strand
TAAGGAAATATATGCCAACTATGATGAGGTAGAGAAAGCAAAAAGTGAGCAAAATAAAATTTTAGTAGATTCGAGAGAACGTCTAAATTTTTTGAGCGAGCATATTCCTGGAGCTACAAATCTACCATATACTATGTTAGGAACAGTTGATTCAATATTAAGGGAACCTCAAGAAATCAAGAGGTTCATGGAAAACAGGGGAATATCTACAGATGCCGAAGTCATCACCTATTGTGGCAGTGTAGGAACTCTGTCAGGACTCGCATACTACGCATTGAGAATGGGCGGTGTGAAGAAAATTCGATTATATTCAAGATCATTTAAAGAATGGAAAAAATTGGGAAAGCCAGTAGAAGAATTTAAAGATGCGAATTTCTGGGATCTGTCGGCAGAATAGCCAAAAATTTTTTCTGTATGGGATACGTTAACGCAGATTATTCAGATATCGTTTTGAGATATTTCAAAAGTTTTCTCGCATCACGGGCTTTTAAACTATCTCTATTTTTCAGTATATAGTCTCTAAAATTCTCAAGTTCATCATGAATTGACGGAAATTGTTCCTGTGTCAACCTTATGATATCGTCATAGTTTCTAAATGGAAAGTAAATGTTTTTTGCAATCTTGACAAATCTTTTTTTGGTCTCTTTGGTGATAATTCCTTTTTTATACGCCAAAAACAAATTGAACCTGATGTCAATCAAAGCCTCGGACTGGAGAATATTTTTATCCCGAACGAATGTTACTGCTACTTCATCATCAGCGTTTAGGATACCATTTTTAAATAACTGAAAAATCTTGCCGATCCCTTTCATTCCAAATTTTTCTAATTCAACGGCCCTTAATGCACCTAGACTGGATGCGCCTATTAGTTCAATATTTTTTCTTGTGGCAAGATGATACACTTCAATTGGTGAAGGAGGATAGTCGTGCAGGAAAACTCCATCTATAAATCCAACATATTTTTTTTCATCTGAAGTATGTGATAATCTCAAAAAATCACCTTTTTTTGCAGGATCCCTATAATCTGCCTCTAGAATCTTGCTTGCCTCCTCTCTATTTAAGGTGGGTCCCAAATATACAATTGGTTTGTTCATATTGTAAATGATTCTCTTCCTCTTTTTCCAATAACTGCTCTAGTTATCTTAAATGTTTCTAGTCCCGGGACAATTGCTCTTATGACAGGTATCATTATTTGAGGATTTGTAAGATCTAATGCTATTACCTGTTTCAATCCATTTGAATTTAATCTTGAAAGAATAAGTTTGATGTCATCCAAAATATCATCATTTACATAAGATTTTATTTCTGAGAACTGGATGGTATTTTTCGATTTCATAAATTGCCATGTCTTTTTTTCATCACTGTTATTATTCCCATAAGAGATTTTTCTGAGATCATCTCTTGCACCTTGAATATTTGCAGCTCGAGTTTGCGAAACTTCGGTGATTGCTCTGAGCAAGGCAATTCTTGCATCTGGATGAGTTCCATGACCTTCTGCAAGATATCCGTAATCTTCAGTAATCCACTCAATACTACTTGCATTA
>VBPR01000268.1:1594-3105 GCA_005877345.1 Nitrososphaerota archaeon | reverse complement strand
TTGCTTCCTCCAACACGTTGCCCGATGCAAGACCGTTAGTATGATGATATGCAAATGGATTTACTGCAGGTGGTTTTGGAGAATACCTAAATAGTGCCAATGGTGTGGGAACTAGGATCTGTTCATTATTTATCAAGTCATAGCCTGGCAGGAAATCCATGATCATTTCCTCATCGTATTCAAATAACATTGGTTCAACCACATTAGAAGGATGTAGTGTCTTTGACACTTTTGATACATCTTTGTAACTTCCTTGAATCATCTTTTTTTGATTGCTGGATGGTAAAGAACAATACCTTTCAACACTCTCCATCAAAGCACTTGCCTTTGCTTCCAACCTTGTAGACCCCTTTCCACTATAGACCCAAATATAATCTTCTGTTCCTGGCAAAACTGCAGAAAAATTCGGTATTCCAAGAATATCCATATCTGTAATATCTGCAAGCCTTGTGACTCCAATATTACTAGAAACTGGAAGAACAGTGCTAAGAGTTTCTTCTACTGATTTTATTCTGGATGATACCTTACCTCTCAACTTCTTCTGGCTTCTGAGCAATATTGGCTCAAGTTCCATAGTAGATTTGAATAATTTGGTATCAATATCAATTTTTCTAAAATTAGAAATATACGAAAATAGTATTAACTAGACATCTTGAAATATACAGATAATGATTCGAAAGTAATTAGTGAAATAGTTCATTTGGCCCATTCTGATCCAGAGTTTAGAATTGAATTTTTTAAAAATCCTGAAAAAATATTGGATCAGTTCAATGTCTCTGATAATGCAAAAATGTTGATTTTGAAATTCTTTAATGAAATAAAAAATTAGATTCAAGTTGAAATATTTTGATTATTATTCTTCTGGATACAAACATAAAATGTCTAGCTATTTAATAGATAAATAAATGTACCCCGTTTCTGACCCACAACTAGTCATTGATAGCCATACATTCGAATGTACATCTCCTAGTGCACTCTCTTCCGGGGCTACTTCGTCAATTTATTCATTTGACGAGTATATACCTTATGATTCTTCCTTTATTTAAAAGATATCTTACATATCGTTACCTGATTTTGTCATTATTTATCTATACATTATAGTCGTGTGTCCTACGTTTGGGTCTTTATCCGTCCAAGATTTTGTATGGAACTTCCATACCTTATCAAAATCCTTTAAATGAGTTAAGCGAGACTAATCAAGATTGTTCAAATGTGATAGTTTGTACTGCTTTAGGACCCAGTAAATTAGATTTAGGTTTTGGTTATGTTTATACTTAAACCTCCCTACTCATAAAATTTAAAAATAAGCATAAAGCAACTGATGGGAACATTGGGTTGATGGTAATGACAAGAAACAACCGACCCACCAGTTGCCTGTGTTTAAGCACCGCAATTTAGCCCCTCGTACTATATAATAACTTGGATACAAAGAAACATAAAAATCGATCAAGAACAATTTACCTTTCTATAATTATTCTAAGTAAATCTAATCTTTTAAGTTTCTTTAAGTT
>VBPR01000268.1:923-1509 GCA_005877345.1 Nitrososphaerota archaeon | reverse complement strand
ATACGTTTTTGAGCCGTCTGGTTTCTTCCATTCTAAAGATATTTCGTAATATTTCATGCCTTTGAAATTATCAATAGAGGACGTCATCATAAATGTAGATTTATGATCTGGTTTAAGAGTACGAACATAGGGATAGGTAAATTGGGTTCCTATAATACCACTATCTTTATCAAAAACAGTTAATGTGACTATTACGGATTTGGCAGTAACATTTCCTTTATTTTGAATCTGTCCTTCTCTTTGAAATCTATTTAGTTTCTTCTTGTTACCAAGACCAACTACAGATTTACCATGAAAGATTAATAAAATAATGATTGTCATGAGTGATTATTGTCTATCGGAAAGATACTAGTTGCAGTAGATGGTTCTAATCCATCCTTCAACGCTAGCAAATATGCGATTGACTTGTCTAAAAGATATGACGCAGAATTGATTGTATTAAATATCGTCTCTCCTGTCCCATATAGTCATTTCGAGTATGCAAATATTGGAAGGATGAAGGAAATTGAAACGATAGAAAAGGAAAAAGCACAGCAGAAATTAGACAAGGTGAAACAAAAGGCGACAGAAAAGGAAGTGAGCGTCA
>VBPR01000268.1:0-904 GCA_005877345.1 Nitrososphaerota archaeon | reverse complement strand
ATCGTAGGAGTATGCAGAGAATATGAAGATAGATATGATTGTTATTGGGAGTAGAGGTGTAACTGGGTTTAAAAAATTGCTGCTGAGTAGTGTTGCTAGCGGAGTAGTAACATATTCACATTGTCCCGTATAAGTAGTGAAATGACTAACCCTCTGTTATCCAACTGTTATAATATTCCTTTGTAGATCCTCTTTAATTCTAATTAATTTTATTATTGGGATTTACAAGAAGTTTCAAAATATCTATATAATATAGTAATTTTATTTTTCTGCGTGCTTTCTCTTAATTCTAATTAAATAAAAGATAAAAATAGATAATAGCAATTGTGGGAATAAAACATTCTTTTGATTGTTTGGTGCTATGATTATTATTCTGAACATGGGATAAAAAAGTTAAAATGCAATAATTCCATTATTAAAATATTGAAAAAAAATAATTTTATCAAACCAAAGTTGGTCTTGGGCCTGCTCATCAGTGTCCTAGTTTTGAGCATCAATATCAATTATTTCTCCAAAGTAGCAGCAGAATCGGGGATGTCTATTTGGAATAACAAATTCAACAAAAGATATCGTCACGATAGTTAATGTTGATGATCAGACTAAGGTGAAAGTGTACAATCCAGAAAATCCAGAAACGGAGGGATCGGATAAAGTGAGTTACACGGTAACATTTCCTAATTTGAATGTCGAGGATGGAAAGCCGTATAAGGTGTGTACGGTTAGTGTAGAAGATTTTAAGCTGAAGTGTAATAATGGCAACAACTCTCCTCTGAATAGACCAGAATTTGTGGATATACATGTGTCAGGAAAAGAATCAAGTGGAGAAAATAAATCAAGACAGGATTGAAAAAAGAGTATTAAACATGAATCAAAATTAAAAGATTTTGCAGAAACTTCAGATAAC
>VBPR01000226.1 GCA_005877345.1 Nitrososphaerota archaeon | reverse complement strand
TATATTCACTAATTAGAGGATTTTTGATTAATTCATCTATGAGCTGTGCTGGAGTAACCGGATTTGAGAGAAGCGAATCATAGTGATAGACCGCTCCAAGTGATAATGTTTGGAGGTTTGTATAAAGAAATCCACCACCAATATGATTCAACGTGATATCACCTGCAAAAAGATGCGCTGAACCTTCTGAAGAATTCAGGTGAAACCTTTCTTCAATAATATTTTCAGGTAATTTTATGATGACTTTAACACCAAAATAAACTTCATCTGGTTTGAATTTATCCCTACTTGCTGTAATTTCGGCAACTTCTGAATTTACTCCATCAGCAGCAATTATCGAATTTACTTGGAATTCTTCTAATTCATTTGTCCTTAAAATTGTCTTGTCCCCCATCCACTGAATATCAGAAACGTGGACTCCAGTGATAATTCCACCACCTTGTTTTTCAGCTGACTCAGAAGCTCGCTCTGCAAGCCAAGGGTTTAATTTATTTAAAAGAACAGAAAACCCAAAATTTGTTTTGTATTCATGAAGTGGAGTGAGATCCATTGTAAAAATTTTGTTCTTGGAAGTAGCGTGCAGTAAATACTTCTTTATTAATCTCTCTATTGGCGCGTTGGACACAAAATCTGGGCCAAAAACGTCCTCAACGTTGTATATCCTTCCATGAGGATCTCGTTTAGAATACAAAATACCACCAGAGACATTTTTGGTGCCTATCCGATCACCTGCTTCAATTAATATCGCGCTTTTATTAAGATCAGATAATTTTTTTAATGCTGATAGTCCAGCTGATCCGCCCCCAACTATCGCCACATCATATTCTTCCAAGTCTACTGACTCCGTATAGATATAGTTGACATTTGCTTTTTTATCTGGTCAATGAGTATCGGAATAACCTGCTCCATTCTTCCTTTTATAAAAATATCCGATTCGTCTACAATGGGAGAATTTTCATCAGTATTTATGGAGATTACCATTTCAGAATCTTTCATTCCAGCAACATGTTGTATGGCTCCACTTAAACCCACTGCAACATAAAGAGTTGGTGTAACCTTGCTCCCACTAGTTCCAATGACCCTATCTGGAATCATATATTTTGAATCCAGGTTCTGACTCAATTGATATGGTTTTTTCGATAATGGCAAAGTTATTCCTATTTCTGCATCAAGTAGTTCCGCAAATTCTTCAACTAGTTTGACATTTTGTTCCGCATTATCTTTAATTCCACGTCCAAAGCTCACTACTATCTTGCAAGTTTCGTAATCGATTGTTCTCTCAATCACCCTTCTACTCAATATCTTAATTTTTAGATCTTGGTCTATTTTAGGGGAATATTCTACAATCGTCCCTTTCCTTATATTATCCCTTTCTATCGGTTTAAATGCTCCTGGTATTATGCTGCATCCCTGTGGATGATACTCCCTAAGATTTTCTGGGTTTTTGTTATCTAGACATAGTATTGTTGTCCATAAAAAACCAGAAAAATCTGGGCGATACATTTCTAGAATTTTTTCGTATTTCACAGACTGACCTTTTGTTTTGTGCTCATGTCTAATATCGAGATCACTTATGACTAGCTTATTTATATCCGATGCCAAACCTGATTCAAGCTCTACCAGTACCGTAGAAGACAAGTGTCTCCCAATATTGTCCGCAGCAAAGAACATGTATCTTGGTTTTACAAATGTGTTTTCGTATTCAGGTGATATTTCCTTCAAGATTTCCGCATCTTTTGCAATCTGAACTATTACTCTAGTATCGATATCATTTCGAGGATATCTTAGTTCCGCATGATTAGCATATATTACTGAATCTGCTCCATATGTTACTAATTCATCACATAGTTTTCTAACATTACTACCAAGTAATACTGCTACGACCTTTTCTGATGAATTGTATTTTTGATTAAAATCATCCATCAACCGTCTCGCTTCGCCTAGCATCTCCAAACTTACAGGTACTACCTGGCCCTCAAAATGCTCGATTATTACATAAATATGTCTATATTTTTCAGTGGAGTTTGATCTACTTTCTTGACCTATCAATTTTGACATTTTTCACTTGCCACTTAGGATTTGGATTATTTTTGTTGTTATTGGTGTTAAATTATTTGGATTAGCCGCATCTATGAACTCTGTCTTACGGTTTGTTTTTGCCCTGGGAATTCTTTCTACTCTATATACTATAGTTGGAGAACCCGGTAGTCCTACACGTTTTGGGTCTAAATTTAATTTTTTACTATCGAATATTCTTAAAATTTGACCATATTCTTCTGAATGTTTTCTCCCTTCCTTGCTAAGCTTATTTGCTGCTAATCTTTGCGATACAGTATTGAAAATAGACCTATAAGAAGGATCAATAGTTATAAAGACAGGCAGTGGAGACTCTATTTCCTCAATAATATTATCCATTCCTTGAAGTGAAATCAATCTTTTTGCAATTATCACTTTTCTGTCTAAATCAATATGAAAATCAATGACATTGCCAAGGAAAGTATATCCCAACTTCCATGCGGTCTGCGGCCCTGTCTGTCCTGTCTCGCCATCGGAAGCTCGATGTCCAGAAAAGACAATATCAATCTTATTACCCCCAAACATATTTTCTACTCCGTTCTTGAGTACTTCTGCGGTTGCAAGGGTATCTGCGCCTGCAAACAATCTATCGCTGTATAAGTTAAGTTCTTCAGCATCAGTCAACACTTGGGCCTGCTTGAGGGCGGATTCTGCAAGGGGTGGACCCATTGTACCGATAGAAATATGCGCGCCGTATTTCACCTTGCAGTAAAATGCAGCATTGCATGCTATTGCGCTGTGTGGACCCAAAATATTTTTTGTCTCTGCTCTATTTAGTGTGCCATCTGAATTATAACTGACATTACCTTCTGAAAAATCAGGTTCTAGTTTTATAATAACACTAACATTTAACAAATCTTGGTTCCTTATAGATTATCTTAATATAATTCTTGATTTTACCGTATTTATCATTTTTGATCTTTCTATAATCGACTCATTTTTGCAAAATATGATATCAGGGCGTTACTCAAAGATGATCCTTCAAACATAGGTCTTTTTTTTGAATGATCTTGACTACAATACCTTTAATTATCATAAATATTATGTGAAGATATGGTAGATCTCGTTTACGGACGCGGCATAACCGATCTAATACGTGAATTTCCTTTTTATTTTACTTTTTTTCGCAACATTATTGATATCAAATTATTTCATAAGAAAAGGGTATTGTATGGTTCGGCAGACATAATCAATGTATGCAACCTACATTGTTCTCATTGTTATTGGTGGCTTAATCGGGAAGATGAAAATAATGAACTAAGCGCCCAAGATTGGAGATCGATAATAAGGAATACATTCAAAAAACAACGTCTTTTTGGTGTTACGCTAGTGGGTGGCGAGCCAACCATGCGTCCTGAAGTGATTGATGTTTTCTGCCAAGAAATGCCCGGCAGGGTTTGTGTGGTGACAAACGGAACTTTTCCTCTAAAACGGTTTGAGGATCTATATTTTTACTGGGTATCATTAGACGGAACCGAAAAGGTGCATGATAGTATAAGAGGGGAGGGTACATATCATAAGACGCGTAATGCCATTTTGGAATATATTTCCGGATCCCCACGAAAAGGAAAGCCAGCTTGGAAAGATATCTGGATAACAATGACTATTAATTCATTGAATTATCATACAGTTACAAATTTAGCTGAAGAATGGAAGGATAAAATCAATAAAATTGGCTTTCAGTTCCATACTCCATTTATAAAAGATGATCCGTTGTGGTTACCATTTGGGGAAACAAGAAATGAAGTAGTAAATGATATAATCTACCTAAAGAAAAAATATCCAAATTACATCGTAAACACTGAGAAACAAATTGCATTAATGAGAGGAAACTGGGGCGGCAATGGAACAATACCAATCCAGTGTCCTTCTTGGGCAATTCTTTCTATGGATCATAAAGGCAGAATCAAGCAACCATGTTGTATTGGAAGTTCTCAGGCAAAAGGACTAAAACCAATATGCGAACAATGCGGACTTGGATGTTATTCCGTGCTTGTTTCGCAGGGCATTAAGGGATTCTGATCATCGTAACAAATCATCTCATACGTTAATCCTGCAGATGTGACTTTTTGAATAATTTCAAAATGATTTCATGTGTGTTATTAGTTTAAATTAGTTTGCTATTATGAACAATTAACGGTCACCATTGGTTAGAGTATCCAGAAGAATTATGCGGTTTAATTTGTCACAGGACTATAAAGATAATCATGAATCAATTGACATAAACAAGTTTGTGTATGGCAGAAAAATTAAGTATAGTTGCGAAAAATGCAACTCTTCATTTACGACATGGAAAGCTTTGCATGAACACAAAGTCGAAAATCATTCTTACTAATGCAACAAAATTAATTATTTAGTCAGAATTTTCGTTGTAGGGGTGTTCACGATTGAAGATTCAATTTCCTTTAACCTATCAAGGAACCCCTCGTTAGTACGAATCTCTTCATATGAGGAGTCTGAGCGAAGTTTTTCTACTATTGCAACAATATCATCGTTCGTTACTCCGTGTTTTTTATCGTATTCAATATATCGTAAAATCTTTACTATTCCTCCGTATTTATAATGCATCTTTTTTTGATATCTTGTCGCATCCGCAGATAGTCCCTTAACATGCTTAATGACTGTGTTTTCCATATGTTTAATATGCAAATCTTTCATCGGAAAATTATTTTGAGTCAAAAGGATCAATAATATATGTATTAAGGGTTATATAATATATTATTATTTTCTGTATGCAAACCTGAATAAGCAAAGAGCTAATTATGCAATTATTATTCATAATTACGTGAGCAAACTGTTTAGAGGACAGGGTTGAAATTTAAGACTACATCTACATCTGCAAAAAAAAGGGATGACCAATCTTATTACTAATAGGGATAACATTAAACATTTAAAACATTTCATTAATGACCATTGGCGTTACAGTCCAAGATGTAAAGCACACAATATTGTACTGTATGATAATCGTTATTTTCAATAAAAACTATCATTCATGGCTTTTAGAAAGCTTACTCAAGAATACTAATTCATAATGGAGATAATAACGAAAACTGAAAAAATTACTCATTCTTTTGTATAGTTGAGAAGACGTACATTTAATATTCATTCATTTGCAAATAATTATGAAATATTGAGTACGAATGGTCACTTGCTTGCAAGAAAATTTTTTTCTTCCAAGAACGCATCAAGCTATGACAAGATTGTCAAATTTACAACATTCTATAAAGATTCATTATGGAAGAAAGAGATGGTAGGATTTATAGACGGAAAAAATAAATTAATTCTTGATTTAGCGTGTGGTACTGGTATACTTTCTTCATTCATTCGATATGAATCTACCCAGTCTAGGATTATTGGAACTGATCTCACATTTGAATATCTAAAACTCGCACAAAATAGACAAAGCTATCTGCTTCTGACCAATTCCTTGGCAGAATTTCTTCCGTATAAAGACGATAGTTTTGATGTAATAATTTCATCGTATCTAGCTAAATACACCGAGCTATCCACAATGGTAAGGGAACATTGGCGCGTTTTAAAAAAGGGTGGAATCGTAATAATCCATGACTTTACATATCCAGAAAGTAGATTGATGAAAGTGTTGTGGCATACTTATTTTCAAATCTTAAACCAGCTGGGAAGAGTAATAACCTCCTGGACAGATGTTTTTTCCGATCTAGACAAATTAATAGAACTAAATCCTTGGGTAAACAATCTCGTTAGAGAACTTGATGGGATTGGATTTAGATCTATATCGATAAAGTAATGAAAGAACAAGTAACTAGGCTTAATGAATGGTTTGTTCCACAGTTTGGTCAAATAAAATTTAGAATTCTAGTTGGCATGATGTTTCTTCCGTATACCGGAATGAGTATTTCATTTTCAATAGTAGGATCTTTGCTTGCGCCAACAATAGCATGGGATAGGATTATTGCAATTATCATAATCTACTTTAGTGCTCTAGGTATTTCTGCGCACGCTGCAGATAGTATGGGTTCAAAAAAAGATAAGCCGTGGGGAGATTATTTTTCGAATGTCGAATTATTGATAATGCTCATATCTGGATTAGTTACAGCCTACACGATTGGTACGTATTACATGATATTCTTCGTACCATTATTACTACCAATAGCAATTTTGGAGGGTTTCTTCCTATTTGCATATAACTACGAATTATGGGATGGATTTTTTCATAATAATATGTGGTTTGCGATATCTTGGGGCAGCATGCCGCTGTTGGCAGGTTATATCATGCAGACCAATTCTCTTACCTATATTCCCTTATTGTTAGCTCTGGTCGCTTTCGCAGTCTCATATCTTGAGATAAAGCTTTCGCGAAAATATAAAAAGTCCAAACAAACCAACGACATGAGTAGATCTAAAGAGCTAGAATTCAGATTAAAGATAATAAGCATGAGCACCATTTTATTCTCAGTTACACTCTTGATTTTCCGCGGACTCCAGATCACTTTTTAATTTTCAACTTCGTTATCAACTACGATGCATAGAGTATACAGTGTCAAAAATCATCATCCTTTAACAATTAATGATATATCCAAGCTAGAAGCAATTTCAAATAAAAAATTTGATCTTTCTCAAAAATTACTCTTGATTGATTTAGGAAATACTCAACATCTTTTAGAGGTAATGAATAATACAGAAACAAAAATAAGAGTCATAGAGCAGGTTGAAGAAAAGAAAATACTTAAGCGCAAGTCGTGTATAATTTCTTCAACAAATAATATTTTGGCTTATGCAAATTCAAAAATATATTGTAAAAAAATTCCACTTCAGGTATTAGATGAAATACGAGAAGGCAGAAATGGCATTGGTAAAATACTACTTTACCATAGATTGGAGATATTCAAGAAAATAACCGAAATAGGGTATGCTTCAGGCTTACATATTTTTAAAAGCTACTCCCTATATCATAAAGAACATCTAATCTGTAGGATAAATGAAATCTTTCCTATAAAGGTAAATAAAACTAATACCTAGCGCATTGTATTCGGTTTTAGTATAATTGATCAATTGACGCTAAAGAATGATTCCTATTTTCATATTTTGCAATTAAAAATCCTTTATTTCTGCCTGTCATGATGGGACAACTTGTTGTCATTCCATAAATTTTTTATTTTTTTTACTTACACATTTTTAATAACAGTTTCTTCCTGTGATCAAAAACTTTTTGCATGAAAAAATAGGATCCGGACAAGTGACAAAACTATTTTCAAATCATATATACAAATCTTTTGTAATAAGAGTTGGTGGAGTCTAATTCATTGCAATCAAAAAAAATCAGAAAATTTGATCTTATAGTAATCGGGAGTGGTGCTGGTTTGGAGGTTGCCAGCGCAGCAGCGCAAAGTGGTATGAAAGTTGCAATCGTTGAAAAGTGCAAAATGGGTGGAACCTGCCTAAATAGGGGATGTATCCCTTCCAAACTACTAATACACAGTGCAGATGTAGCTGAGATATTAAAGACCGCAGACCTATTCGGTATTCACGTTGAAAAGTTTTCTGTTGATTTTCAAAATATAGTAGATAGAGTAAACGGTATAATCGATTCAGATTCAGACGATATAAGAAAGGCACTTAGTAATTCAGAAAATCCTAAACTATTCCCATCAGAATGCAAGTTTGTTGATGAAAAAACGCTCTTGGTAGGCGAAGAGAGAATATCCTCCAATCTAATCCTAATTGCTGCTGGCTCTAGACCTGCAATACCTAAAATGAGCGGATTGGAAGTGACCAACTATGTTACAAGTGATGGAGCTCTTCGCCTTGAGAGACAACCTCGGGTCTTAACAATTATCGGGGGAGGATATATCGCAGCTGAGCTTGGTCATTTTTTCGGATCCCTTGGAACAAAGATCAATATAATTCAGAAGCACAAATATCTGATACCTAAAGAAGATCAAGAAATCTCAAAAAAATTCACTGAAATTTTCTCTAAAAAATACAATGTGTATTTGCAATGTATCCCGGAACTAGTAACAAAGAAAAATGGCAATTTTGTGATTTCTGCAAAGAGATCTGGGGCTACCAAATATTTGGAAATTGAATCTGATCAACTTTTATTAGCAACGGGACGTGTTCCTAATTCTGATACCCTTAATTTATCAAAGACAGGAGTTGAGGTGGATGAAGATGGATACATCAAGGTAGATAAAACTCTTGAAACCAGTGTCAAAGGCATCTTTGCATTAGGCGATATAATTGGTCGCTTTCAGTTCAGACACAGTGCAAATTTGGAGGCTCAATATGCTTATTACAACATACTAAATCACAAGAAAAAAATTCCAGTAGATTACAGTGCAATGCCCCATGCAATTTTTAGTTCCCCTCAGGTGGCAGGAGTCGGATATACAGAACAGGAATTGAAAAGGATAACTAAAAAAGAATATGTCAAATCAATATACCGCTATATCGATACTGCAATGGGGAAAGCATTAGATGATAGAGAGGGCTTCGTGAAATTATTAGTTAGTAAAGAAAACAGAAAAATTCTTGGGTGTCATATTATTGGAAGTCAAGCATCTGTACTTATTCATGAAGTTCTTGTGGCAATCAAAAGTGGAGATGGAACTATTGACAACATTGCAAAGACGGTGCATGTTCATCCAGCACTTTCAGAAGTGATTGTAAGAGCTGCGGTTACAACGTAAGGTAAGGTGATAGAAAAGCACCATCTGTTGTTTTCCCACCAAGAATCTCGAATTGGTAAAATAATAGTCGATTGACAATAAACAATTGACATGTTGTAATATTTTAACTGATTATCACTTCATTAACATTATTTTAACTCTCCTACAATTACAGAAATTGATTTTTTCAGTTACCTCAATTACACTACCATTTGGATTGAATTTGGAAAAACTCTTTTTAATATATACTCTTAATTATACATGTGATAGAAAAATTCAAAAAAACGAGAGAAAAACTTTTCAAAAATTCCCAAAAACTAAAGATTACCTCTGTTGTTGGAATTAACGTCATAGCAATGACTATGTTCTATTCCTTGCTCCTATCGTAAATTTCCCATATTTTTTATAACTATAGGTTAGGCTCTTTGTTACCAATTATATAATCGCATTTACTAATAGTGTCTATTTATTGCCAAATACTGGAAACATTATTAATGTATTTCGCATTTACATTAATGTGACAAGACAAAGTAAGCTCAGGGGATCTCACGGTCAGGACAGCGATTGCAGCACAAAGAAAAATGAAAACGGATCATCTAGTATGAACTCGCTCGAAGAAGAAACTGAATTATTAAGAAAAAAGTCGGAAGAAGAGAAGGCGCGAAAAAGAACTCGGGGACCATATAGAAAAAGTCATGTGAATTAGTACGTAATTTAATAGAGTAGGATTTATACATTATTTTATTTTGGTGGTAAATTGTATAAAAATAGATTTACCATTAGTATTAACACTAGATCAATTCAAGTAAAAATAAATTAATAACGTACATCATATCATCTCAGAATACCTTTTTATTCTTTATTGGCTTTGCGAATGAAAGCAGATATCCATCTGGGTCACGTAAGTGGAAATACCTCTCGCCCCATGAAGCATCTGATGGTTCATTTTCAAAAAATATTAGTTGTGAAATGACTTGATTGTTCTTAAAATAAGAATATAATTTGTCAACATCTTCTGTATGAAGAATTATTTTTCCAAAATCTTTTGTTTCATGCTCTGGGCTATTTGTCGATGTCTTAAACAATTCCAGGTTTAAATAGACAGATGTATTACCGCCAATTTCGTATGAAGTAAAGGGATCAGGAGGAGATCCACCGTATACCAGCTTAAAACCTGGTATTTTAGAATAAAAATTACAAGATCTTTCCATATCTTTGATTAATAATGTTACTGCAGAGATTTTATACACTTTCATCATCTTAACTGATCATTCTAAGCATCGATTTGTCACTATTAAGAATTTCTTTTCATGGTAACAAAAAAGATTTAATAATGCAAAGTTCCGATGCAAGGAAAGATTTGCTTTTGCAAGATTATACCTAACATTGGCTCTGCATGGTTTCTGTTAATGATATTCGGCCCTTCACGGATATACCTTCGTACAAACATTTGTCTATTAGGAGTCCACATCAAGCTGATGAGGATCTTATTGAAGAATTCATCCTCTCACCTGAATTCCTGAACAAGTATAATTTGTTATGTTTTATGCCTATTACGGCTTCTTTCCCAATAATTAGATTGTCTATTCTGGAGGCTACATTAGATATTTTTAGCGAGATTTGACCTAGTCTTATTTCTGCTATTGAGTCATCACCAAGCAGTTCGATAAATGTTACCTCTCCCTTTAGCTTGAAACCATCGAATTCTTCATCTTTTCTCAACACTGTAATATCTTTTGGTCTTATACCCAGGATGAGGGCGTCGTCCCTAATATTGGATATAGTTGCTGAGAGTCCGTCCGGGATTTTTATCATGAATTTATTATTATGCTCGTGAGCACTGCCAGTTACTAGTTTAAGAAACATAGATTTCTCTCTAACTATCTCAAATTGCAAGAAATTCATAGGAGGAATGCCTATAAAACCCGCTACAAATAGATTGGTAGGCTCGTTGTATACTTTTTGTGGGGCATCAAGCTGAAGCAGTTTTCCGGCATCCATAATCCCAATATTGTCGGCCATGCTCATTGCTTCAATCTGGTCATGTGTGATGTAGAGCGTGGTGATCCCTACTTTTTTCTGCAATTTTTTTATCTCAACCCTCATATCTGTACGTAATTTAGCATCAAGATTGCTTAGAGGTTCATCCATCAAAAAGATTTTTGGCTCACGCACCAGGGCCCTACCTAGTGCCACCCTCTGCATTTGACCTCCGCTGATTTCCTTAGGTTTCCTTTTGAGTAGATTACTTATGTTAAGAAGATTTGCAATGTTTTGGACTCTTTCATTTATCTGATTTCTTTCGGTCTTTCTCATCTTTAATGGAAAAGCAATATTATCATAGACGTTCATATGAGGATAAAGAGAATAATTTTGAAATACCATGGCTACATCACGATCTTTTGGTGGAAGTTTATTCACTAGTTCATCTCCAATATAGATCTCTCCATTAGTAATACCGGTCAGACCAGCAATACATCTTAATACCGTAGTCTTTCCACACCCAGAAGGGCCAAGGAGTACCATAAACTCACCTGAGTGTATTTCCAGGGAAAAATTTTCTAATGCAGTTAAATTCCCATATCTCTTGGTTAGATTTCTTATGCTGAGTGTTGTCAAAATAATTCACCTCTACTTGAGTTGTTTTGATTTGCATGTCATATTAATTTTAATTTCTCATACTATGGCTCATAACTGATACTGGATTGTTTGCAAAATGCTGAGATGAAAATTGAATCACTGAATAACAATCGATCATTGTGGTGATTGCATGTATTCATTGTGTTGATTTTTCAAGCTTCTAGAAGTTTTATATTAACAGTTGTGGTAAGATACAGGATTCAATATCATGTAAGGACACACAAATTGGCCAATACTTAAAAGCATTACATTCTAAATATGAACAATGAGCAATTCTAATTCTCTCATAGACTATCCTCCTGTTACAAAGAAGGAATCTTCCACAAATACGCCTCACAAATACATCTTTAAGGATTTTAAACTCATTTTAATAATAGGGTTAGTGTCTCTCATTTTGGTTGCGACGAGCTTGACTCCATTTACAATGGTGAACGCACAACAACCTAAGCAGGTCACACTAACAGCTATAGTGGCAGAACCAAAGGAAAGGTGGGATAGTTTGTTCGCTGATGCGTTAACAAAACTACGAGAAAGACATCCAGATATGAAGATAGATATTGATTATCGGGTGTTACCATACGCAGATACAAGAAAACAGATTCTGACTGCAATGGCAGGAAGAACCCCAATTGATCTTATTTCAATTGATCAGATATGGCTTGGTGAATTTGCTGAAGGAAAGTTTCTTTCAGATCTTTCAAATTTGACACAGTCATGGAACAGATCTTCTGAATGGTTC
>VBPR01000225.1 GCA_005877345.1 Nitrososphaerota archaeon | reverse complement strand
TGAGAACCACCTGTAATGATCCGTTAGAGAGCCATTGTTCTGATTTCATCTCTCCAATACTTTTGAATACACTAAATGATTGTCCTGAAAATTGAGCGGGGACAGTTACGGTCAACTCCAATATTTCCGACTTTAGAGGTAATATTTTTCTTAATGGATCGATGATATTCTTAATTTGATCTTCTAACCGCTTAAAGGGATCAATTGCCACTCGTGCTTCATCAAGAACAGCATTAATCCTTGAGATTGGATGGGGCATATGGGTTTTCGGATCGACAAAATTTTTGTTTATATACTGGACAATCTGTTTTTTCTTTTCTTCAATCATCTTTCTGCGCTGATCTGTGTTCAGGTTTAGATCGCCTTTAGCCATAATCTGTTTTGCTATTTCCAGTTGATCTGCTGTCTTAAAATGCTTCATTAACTTCTCAGTGGAGATTCTTGTACCCTTATTAGCATCTGAATAAATTTCGTCTGAAATCATAATATTTGAGATGTCAATTTTTTTGCCAAGTTTATATTCTAGTGCAGGATCAGGTTTCACCAAAATTTCAAATTTTTCATTTCCTGCACTTAATCTAACAATTGTAAATTTGTCAACCATGCTAGTCCTATTATCTGAAAATATATAAGCATACAAATGACAAATTAATGCTTTAGATACCTAAAATAAAATAAAAATGTAAAAAAGGAAAAAATGGGTTCTTACTCGCTTACGTAAGCTCGTTCTCCGTGTTGGGTTAAGTCCAGTCCAATTTCTTCTTCCTTTGGAGTAACTCTTATGCCTCCAGGCCACACTTTGTCCATTATTTTGATGATTATTGCGGTTATTCCCATTGCCCATGCTAGAGATGCAAAAGCACCGACAGCGTTCTCTAATAACTGAGGCGGATTGCCGAACACAAGTCCGTTGTCTCCCCATGGCGTGAATCGCTTTTCAGCAAACAATCCTGTCATTAGGGCTCCTATAAGCCCACCAATTCCGTGTACTCCCCATGTATCCAGTGCATCGTCCCACTTTCTGCTATTCTTGAACATAACCGCTGCATAACATCCTACTGATGCGGCTATTCCAATCACAAGTGCTGACATTGGCGATACGAATCCTGAGGCTGGCGTAATGGCCACAAGTCCGGCTACCGCACCGGAAGCAGCTCCGACCGTTGATGCTCGTCCTGTGTGTGCCCAGGACAGCAATGACCAGGTAACTACAGCCATAGCCGTAGCTACTTGCGTTGCAACAAATGCGCTTGTTGCATTTGTAGCTGCTGCCCCGGCAGAACCCGCATTAAATCCAAACCACCCGAACCACAGTAGCGCAGCACCTAAAACCACGAGTGAAATATTGTGTGGTTCCATAGGAACTTTACCATATCCTATTCTCCTGCCCAACATTAACGCTATGACGAGTCCGGACCATCCAGATGTTATATGGATTACAGTTCCACCAGCAAAGTCAAGTGATCCGAAGCAACCAGTCCATCCAAAGCCACAGTATCCAGGATTCTTTCCATAGTTGTCTGGACCTGTAATTTCCCATGTCCAATGCGCACAAAAGTCATATACGAAAGTAGCCCATAGTAGCACGAAAATAACAAACGCACTCCATTTCATTCTTTCAACCATCGCGGCTACAATTAACGCAGGAGTAATGATGGCGAACATCATCTGAAATACCATGTATGTCTGGTGTGGAATAGTGGTCCCAGTTATGCCTCCATACGCAATTGAAGGAACGTCGTGAAATACATTATATAATCCAGCCCAGTCTAGGGTTCCAATAAACCCATATCCTCCTGCATCCGGACCAAAAGCTAAGCTGTAACCCCATAGTACCCATTGTACTGCAACTAAACCTGTCGCCACAAATACCATGTTAAGAGTATTGACAGCATTTTTTTGTCTGGTTAGTCCAGAATAAAATATAGCCAAACCACCAGGTGTCATTATAAGTACAAGTGCTGAAGCTGTCATCATCCATGCATTATCACCTGGATTAATCTCACAAGGAATCAAATCCCCTTCCGCAGTTAAATTGTACTTTCCTGTGGAATCAGTTGCAAAGCAATGATATATTACACCAGGATCGCCTGGTTTGTAAGCTGAAGCGTTCATCAGGTATGTTGATGTGACGGTGATTGTTGTCAAAATTCCAACTAACATAAAGATAGTGATGTTCTTCCTAAACATTATTCACCAATATTTTAGAGAAGTATAAAAAACATAACAATATAAGATGAAATTCTAATGATTTTATTATAAAATTATGATAAATTTCATTAATCATAATTGTATTATATTATGTAAATATCATAAAATGCCATTTTTAATGTTTTCAACTCGAGCCTGCAGAATATTTTTTCATGTATTTTCGACCTGCATTATAAAATCCAAGTCAAATTGGTCATGTGGACACATCATACCGTTTACCTCATTTTTAGGTCATGCGTGTCAAAGTATCAATTGGTATTTGCTTGATATACATTTCATTTATTGGTGTTCGTACTTTTTATTCAGATGTTTATTCTGTAAAGATAAAGTATTACCATTGAATCCAAGTAATTTTCAATGAATTGTATTTTCTTGTTACTCTTTCAGAGAAACAATACCTAAAATACTCATTAGAAAAAAGAATCAGAATGATTCATTTGTTATCAGAAATTAAGATAACCAATTTCTTCATAATTATGAAAGCTAATTAGCAAAGCAGTAGCATTAATTGACCCATGTCTCTTGAGCTACTAGTGTGACCATTAGATCAAAAAATTAACATATTTATGCAAATGTAGAAAACTCAAATTCCACTAAATTCGCCCTTATCTGTTTCATTTGTAGATTCGGAACAATAATTAAGAACACATATTTGCCTCACAAGTAAACATAGACTAGTTTAAAGTGTTGAACAATAAGTAGGAAATCTAATTTTAAGACAATTTCTGGTCAAAACTCGTATTACATCATTTTACGTTACAACTTATGATATTGAATATGAGACCATTCATCATAAAATGAATTCAATGATTAAAGTCGATGACAATAATATAGTATATTATACTAATCTTAATTTTCTGAGTATTACTAATAATGATTTTTCATTCATATAATTTGTTTAGTGCCCTACCCTGTGAAGTGGATTTATACCAAATTGGAGTTGGTTCAAGAAAATGTCAATTGTCCAAATCTATTTATTTTGACAAAGGTAATCAATAGTGATGAGCAGATTTTTTAGTGCTAAAGACAAGAATGATAATTCTTCCGATAAGTCAACAGCAGCTAAGGATACGGAAGACCATCGTGACTTTCAGGTACGTGATTTGTATAGAAAAGGTGTTAATCACATGTCTAATGATAAATTAAATGATGCGATACGTAGTTTTGAATTAGCTCTAAGATTAGATCCAAAGTTTGTTGAAGCATGGATTAAAAAAGGGTATGCTCATTTCCATATGGGAGATTATTCTTTTGCTATTTCTTCTTATGATATGGCATTGAACATTGATCCTGATAATTATGAAGCTTGGAATTTAAAAGGACTTGCTTATTATAAGATGAATAACTATGCCAAGGCAATAGAATGCTGTACCAAAGCTTTGGATGCAAATCCAAATGATGGATTGGTTTGGTACAATTATGCATGTTATCTCACTTTAGCTGGTAAAGTAGATGATGGAATGGAAGCTTTGAAAAGGGCTATTGAAATAGATATTTCCCATGCAAAAAAAGCTGTACGGGACAGGGATTTTGAAAATGCCCGTGCAGAGGAAGGATTTATGAGGATATTTGAAGTAGTCGTTCTCGAATCCCTACGACAAGGATATGATTATGTAGGAAAAATTGTTTGGGCAACTGGTATGGACAAACAGGATGTTGAGGATGCATTTTTAAGGCTAAGTATGAAGGGTTTGGTGACTATAAAAGAAAAGAAATCATATCTTGGGAAGGATGTATCTTACGAACTTTCAAGAGACATTTCAGACAAGCTGGGAGAAACGAAGCGATCTGGATTTTTCAAGTCCAAGGAATATTCAGCACCAATTCAGGAGATAAAAGATATTATTGAAATATTAGATAAATCGGTTGAGTCTGTCAAAAACGGGGATATAGATCAGACAATTGATTCATTTGAGCAACTAACAAGTCCAGCGAAACATGGTAATACAATGATTGAGCAGTTTTTTGATCAACATCGTGATTTGAGATTGTATCAAATTAGACTGAAGGATAAAGGGCAAGAATATCTTGATTCACATAAATTAGAAATAACTAATTTGCTCGAAGACATTATTCAAAAAGTACGAGGCGGTCCTTTATCCAGAACAATCTAGGATTAAGAAGGAGTTACCTTTCTCAAATTTTCTAATGAACTATTGTCTTCAAGTCACTAGATCGATTTTGATTTGTTTATTTTGTTAACAATTTCCTTAAAGATATCCATATTAGATTCAAGATAATTCGAGACAAAATACATTATTCCATATTTTTCGCCCATACGCGAAACTAAATTATTTTTCTGTAACACGTCAACATGATGTTGAACTGCCTTGTAATCAAGGTTTAAAACTTCTGCCATACGATTTATGTTGAGTGGAGTATCTTGTAGTAGGTTTATAATCTTGATTCTATTTTCTCCACCCTTTGAACCTGCAAATAAATACCAAAGAAGTCGTCTGGCAGCCGGATCTGACATTTAGAGTATTCACAATATGCTTTTAATTAAAATTTGAATTAATGTTGGGGGATTAGAATACACATAACATTAATACAAGATAGAGCGTTAATTAAATTATGGATAAGATTTTCTCCGAGGCAAGTGAAAAAGAAATAACGAGAACTATAGCACAGATGTTCAATGAAACGTTGATTGAATATAGCGATTGCGATGTAATTATCATTGGTGCTGGACCAGCAGGATTGATGGCTGGTAGAGAATTATGTAAAAATGGCATTCAGACCCTCATAATAGAACAAAATAACTATATTGGTGGAGGATATTGGGTAGGAGGATATATGATGAATCCTGTGACAGTCAGATACCCGGCAAATAAGATATGGGATGAACTTGGAGTGCCCTACAGAAAAATTTCCGACTCATTGTATGCGACGTGGGGACCTCATGCGTGTTCAAAACTAATTGCATCTGCATGTGATTCGGGTGTTAGATTCCTCCAGCTTACCAAATTTGATGACTTGGTACTGAAAAATGAAAGGGTGGGCGGAGTTGTCGTAAACTGGATGCCTGTTTCTGCGTTACCAAGAAATATTACATGCGTAGACCCCGTTGCCCTTGAATCAAAAATAGTAATAGATGCTTCAGGGCATGACTCCGTAGCAGTAAAAAGATTAATGGATAGAGGATATGTAAAGTGGAAAGGAATGGAACCAATGTCAGTAACAGGAGAAGATGCAGTAGTCGAATTTACAGGGGAAGTTTATCCTGGATTAATTGCCGCTGGAATGTCAGCAACGGAAACACATGGATTACCTAGAATGGGTCCTACATTTGGGTCAATGTTATTTTCAGGTAGGAAAGCAGCACAAGTTGCTCTCAGTAAATTGAAGAAAATGCCAAATCCAGATATAAAAATAAACTTAGAAGCATAAAGTGATTCACATATAAAATTATCATTTGTACATCTCTACTCCACTTCCTTCTCTACTACTTCTCTTATAAGAAAAATTTCACAAAATTTGAGTGAGCTATTTTCTTTTGTTGAAATAGACGTCAGATCACTTGCCTATTATTTCAACAAGAACAAGTCGAAAGATAATGTTGTAGACAACCTGATGATTCAACGGTCGCATGAATTTCTGGATACTCCTCACCTCCATGGGCTACAAAATTCATTAGGCGATATTGACCGAAAAATTACATTTATCGATGGTTTTTACCTTCAGAGAATCTATTCCAGAATTATAAATAAAAATGAAATGCAATCAAACCACACGCATGTCATATTTGAAGATAATTTAGTATGTACTCATGACGAAAATGACAAGAGATATCACGCAAGACCAATAATTTGCGGCTCACCAAGTATAATATCTATTGCTGGCATTGTTGAAGGTCCAGCCAAACCAAAAAGATACTATTTTAAACAGATGCTAAAAGATTTGCTCTCAATAAATAGTAAAGAAATAGAGAATGAATTTGCCGATAGTTATGTTAATCATGATGATCCTCGGTTAGTACCCGTAGCAACTGGTTATGCTATTCAGGCTGTTTTTTTTTTCTTACTAATGGTAACCCATTCTGTTCGAATTATCCATGTAGATTGTTTAATTCCCATCGGCAAGAAGAATTAATCTATACACAGGTGATAAATCCAGTACTATGCAAAGATCATTTAGAAATATTGGCAAAAGCTAAAGAGGGATTTTGCAGAGATTAATTTCTCGGTCTATCAATACTTCGTAATATTGTCTTTGCTTTTAAAAACAATTAAAGAACTAACCTGATTTATTTCCGAACAAATTAT
>VBPR01000224.1 GCA_005877345.1 Nitrososphaerota archaeon | reverse complement strand
CCTATTAACTGAAATTTTAATTTACAACGATTGCAATAGAACGTTCCAGCCCTCATAAGTTTTCATAGATTAGCTGAATAAATCTATACTTTAAACTTTAGTATGACAAGAATAACTTTATGTTACATAGGACGCTAATTGATAAACTTGAAATTCATCCCTTACTCTTTGACACAAATCACTTATGGTAACCGGTTTCTCCATAAAAGAATCTATAATATCTTCTTTCATATATTTCTGAAAAACCACATCGTTATCAACCTCATAAGTACTTAGAAGTATAGTTCTAACGGTAGGATTAAGTTTTTTAACCTTCTTTAGTAACTCCAAACCATTGAGATTTGGCATTCTGAGGTCACTAATGACAAGAGCGTAATTGTCTTTATTATCGGTGAAATGTTCTAAAGCTATCACAGGGTCGTTGAATGAAACAACTGTAATATCATCAATATTTCCACACAAAGCATCATCAAATAGCTCAGTAATATCTATCTCGTCATCTACGATACTAACAATTCTATTGTTAGTAGGCGTCTAACGCCACACCTCAACTATTACCGAGGACCCCAATTCCCTGAATCTTATATCCATTTGTGTCATGGTATGCTATAAAGTCTATGTTGCAGTGAGATTCATATCCCTAAATGTGATAATATGTGAGTTGCGGATTTTTTAAATAAACTTGGAAAGTGTTTGTCATTCGTTCAATTCTAGTTTGGTGCCTTCTAATTGACGATTCAAAAGGTGGAATTTCTAATATTGTCCCATATGAAAAGTCAATAATAATCATGCGAACGAAAAGCTATTAGCAAGGATTATTAAAAATACATAACGTAATAAGAGAATAAAAAATGAGCGAGCTTCGTATAAAATTAAGTTCAAAGGATGTAGAAAACATCAACAAATTGATGGAAAAATATGGATTTAAAACAAAAGAAGACCTGTTCAAATTTCTTGTAACTATATTTGCACAGCATTATGTAGAGTTTTTATGGGGTGTAAATGAAACTGAAAAAAATGCGAAGGATGAATTTTATAAAAGATGAGTGAAAATGAAAAAATCGAATGTTGATCCAGCTTATTATTTCAGCTAAGAATGAATTCAAATATAACGAAATTCCAAACTACATTCTTGAGCTACCCATATTAAAAAACTCAATTCCAAAAATCTAGATATATAAGATATATTAAGAGTTTTACAATGAGAATTTCATCAAAAATCGCAAAGGCAATTAATGATCAAATTGCTTATGAAGCATCAGCTACCCATGCATATGTTGCTATTGGTTCATGGTGTGAAAGAACTGGATATGATGGAAGTGCAGCATTTTTTTTTGAGCAAGCTAATGAGGAGAATACACATTTGCTAAAGTTCACCCATTATCTTAATAATGGTGGAGCAGAAGCCATAATCCCAGCAACAGAAAAGCCACAAGGCAAATTCAATTCACTAGAATCTACATTCCAAGTTGGTCTAAAAAGTGAACAGACAGTTACAAAACTCATTAATAATTTAGTAGAGGTTGCTGAGAGAGAAAAAGATCGTGCTACATACTCTTTCTTACAATGGTTTGTAACCGAACAAATAGAAGAAGAAACATTATTTGAAACCATTCTTCAAAAGTTCGAGGTAGTTGGAAGAGACAAACTAGCCATATATCAAATTGACCAATCCTTGGCCTCAATTAGATCTGAGATTATGACTAAACGAGTTAATCAGCAACAACCATGAGCCCCCATTATAGCATGGGTTCGAATCCCAATATCCGCACTTTATTCGAAATTTGTTAAACGTGGAAATAAAATTAAATAATCAATTCTTGCACTTTCTTCATGTCCATTCAAGCAAGCTTTTGAAGTAAATACAAAACAAAAAACAAAAAGAAAGTATCAAAATGATAAACAAACTCATGAAAAAGCTAGTTAGTTAAGAAAAAGAAAGAAAGGATTACTTTTCTTCCAATTCTTTGATCCTCTCTTTTATTCCTTTGACCTCCTTCTCAAGACCATCACTGTATTCCTTCAGCAACGAAATCCTTTCCTCCTTGGTCAAGAAGTTTCTTACTCGGCCAACTCCTATTCCACAGCATCCGTACCCCATTTCATCACCTCCATGTACTACATTATCGGTCATACGATATATAGTAAAAGGATGTATTTATATATATCGGACATCCAATATGATCTGTATGCGGGAATTCGGTGGTGAATGTTGCGATATGAGAGGACTGTTGGGATTTTTAATTCTCTTTTTACTCTCAAAAAAACCAATGCATGGACAAGAGATAGCTAATGAACTCGCAAAAAGAAGAGGTGAAAAACCAAGCCCCGGAACAATTTACCCAGCTCTTAAGAGTCTAAAAGATTTGGGTTTTCTGAGTGAAGAGAAAGAAGGCAAAACTATAACCTACGGGCTTTCACCTAAAGGTGAAAAGGCCCTCGAAATAGCCAAGAAAAGGTTTACGAGAACATTTTTGGGGATTATTACATAGCCACATTTTCAGGCCTCGTATCTATAGGTTAGTTCTTCAGACCTAGTGGGAACATAGCTTATACTATTAGGTTGTATAGTTTTATTCTTATCATAAGATATTTGGAAAACAAACCATAAAGTATTATAAATTGTAGTATTATGCAAGCATTGATCACAATTAAGAAAGACCTGGACTCCGTAAGTTCAATTCTGTACGATGCAAGAATTTTTTGATTCTATTCCACAAGATCAATGGAATCTAAAAGATCCCACCTTCATAAAACAATCCGAAGAATTTGCAATTAGAAAGTTTAAGGAATGGATATTAGAACAAGTAACATAACTGCTTTTTTGAATATACTATTACATAGTAAGTTCACTGACATCATATAAAGTGCTTCATGAACGAAGCTGTCGCTCATCAAAATCTAATGATTTGAGTTCGACAATCAGTCCTTGGTCCCATTTATATTTCACTTTCATTAACTCTGAAACTTCTGCAGCTAATCGTGTTTCCTTCATTGGATTGACTATTCGTGCGAGACCAATAAAATTCAAACCATTAACGCTGAATGAAATCCTCGGATTATGGCTAATATTTCGAATCCAATGTGCACTTGTTCCGAGTTCTGACATTACGTAATATTTTCTGTTACGCTTTACATACCATATTTCTATTCTATGCTTTTTGCCCGTTTTCCAGCCCACCGTTGTCAAATATAGGAATTGTGGTTCATTCAATAGTTCATCAAATCGTACCTTAAGATATTATCAAAGTATTATCATAAATCTTTGGTTGACACATTTATCTTGATATATTGTAAGGCGGGAATACGATTTTAATCTAAAGGTTGTAGACGCGAATTGGTCGAAATTAGAAGAATTTATATCAAGATCATAATAAGTTGAATGACGAGCGAATAGTAAAGATGGATACATATCTGGAAGAAGAGCTATATGACATTCTAACCTACTGTTTACAGAATCCTGATGCTTCGAAGCTAAAAAACAACGGGTATCTACGATTGGTAAAGAGCTTTATGCCGATGGAAGCGCGGACGCTATGGAGAATATGTTTTATTCAATTGAATTTAGAATAAAAGAAGAAATTGGCAAGGAAGTCAGACCATATCGATCGTGGTGGAAAAGTATATCGAATGAATGAAAATACTAGAAACAAGATGATGTATTACTATTGTGATTATTAGTCATAATACGTCAGTTACATATTTTATACTAAATGTCTGAACTAGCTATAAAGTTGCTTAAATATTATAAAGAATTATTTTTTACAGATAAATAGCATAAGTTGTATTACAAAATTAAGTCATATTGAATTGAATCTGTATAAATCATTAACACCTTGTGCAATATGTCATCAGCTGTCCCTTACTGATAGAATGATAAATACAAGAATAGGAAAAATATGCATAAAATGTGACATTCAAATGACTAGGGCAAGTAATAAGGTCAAGATAAGCAAAACAACTAAGGCTCCTAAAAAATTACTTAAACAATTGAGTTAATTGAAGATTTGAATTTTAGAATACTTATATGTAAAGTACTTGGCACTTAAAGGTCGGGAGTCAGATTATGAAATCTGAAAAAAGGGAAAAGTGTGGAATTCTCTATCAAACACCCGGTTGTCATCCTTTTGTAAAATGGGCGGGAGGAAAGAGCCAATTAATACCTCAAATAATTAGGCTCATGCCACCAAAATTTGCAAGATATTTTGAACCATTCCTTGGTGGAGGTGCTGTATTCTTTCATATCGCTTCCTATAATAGGAACGCTTTCCTTTCTGATATCAATATGGATTTGATTAACGCTTATAAGGTTATACGAAACCATGCAGAAGAACTTATTACAGCTCTAAAATACCATCAAACTGAATACAATAAATCTCCAAAAAGATACTACTATCAATTACGAGATACAACAGAAGTGCTCAATAAAATAGAGAATGCTGCTCGATTTATAACACTAAACAAAACATGCTACAATGGATTGTATCGTGTGAATAAGTACGGTTTATTTAATGTTCCAATTGGAAGATACAAAAATCCGCTAATTTGCGATACCATTAACTTGAGGAAAATGAATATAGTTTTGAGACAATGTGCATCATATTTGGGAGTAATCGACTATAAGAAAATATTAATTGAAAAGGCAGTTAAAGATGATTTTGTATACCTAGATCCACCATTCCATCCGATCAGTAATACTGCAAATTTTACTAGTTACACCAATAATGGTTTTACTCTTAAGGATCAAAAAGAGCTTGCAATAATATTCAAAGAATTGACAAGAAGAGGATGTAAGCTATTACTTAGTAACTCAAATACGGAGGAAATTAGAAGGCTTTACTCAGAGTTTTCTCATCTTACTGAAGTAGCTCTTGTGAACAGATCCATCAATGCAGTTGGCTCTAAACGTGTAGGACATAATGAATTATTGATAAGGAATTATTCATAATTAGTGTAGGGGCAGATTAGTAACCTAACCTATTGCATTTTTCAACCTACTACTTTTCTTACTAATGTATAGAAAAGAAAATAATAGAAATAAACAAAAGAAAACTCAGAACTTTGTAATTCACATGATGTATTAGTACTTAAAGTTGCTGTAGTAATTAATGGCCAGTCATGAAGAGATTATATTGGGATTAAATGTTATCACTGCATTTATAACTATGTGGACAAAATTATTTTTCTATGAATTCGCAAAGTGACACATACAACAATAGCGTATTCCTTTCACCTAGGTCAATTGCAGTAATAGGTGCCTCCGAAAAACCAGGAATAGGAAGGGCGATTTTTAGCAACATTAAAAATGGCTATAAAGGGAAAATCTATCCAGTTAGCCCTACTAACGAGTATGTATTTGGAATGAAGGCATACAAAAGTGTCCTTGACATACCAGACGATATAGATCTTGCCGTTGTGGCCACTCCAAACAGGATTGTCCCCAAGGTTATGGAAGAAGTAGGAATGAAAAAAATTCAAGGTTCCATTATTGTTTCAGCAGGATTCAAAGAAGTTGATGAGCAAGGCGCCATTCTTGAAAGGGAAGTCGCCGCCATTTGTAAGAAATACGGTACTAGGGTGATCGGTCCAAATTGTTTGGGTATAATGAGTTTATCAAAACAAAACATGATGAATTCTACTTTTCTGAAAATTACACCAAAACATGGGAATATTGCTCTTGTGTCACAAAGTGGAGCTATTTGTGCTGCTACTGTCGAAGATGCTATGGCACAGGGAATAGGTTTCTCAAAAGTAATTAGTATGGGTAACAAAATAGATGTTGACGAAAATGATGTATTAGAATTATTGTGTCATGATCCTGAGACTTCAGTGATCATAATGTACCTTGAAGATATTCATGATGGAAGAAGATTTATGAAAATTGGCAGGAAAACAACCAAGCAATACAACAAACCTATAGTTGTCATAAAGTCTGGAAGAACACCAGAAGGTGCAAAGGCGGCAATGTCTCACACAGGCGCTTTGATGGGAGCTGATGAAGTATATGATGCACTATTTTTGCAGAGTGGTGTAATCAGAGTTGATACAATGCAGGAACTTTTTGATCTGGCTACTGCATTTTCAAAGCAACCAATTCCTAAAAATGACAAAGGTATGGTAATTGTATCAAACGCAGGCGGACCTGCCATAATATCCACAGATGCATGTTCAAAATATGGAATGAAACTAGCAGATATAGCCACATCAAGAGAAGCAATTGCTAAAGTTATACCTGCTCACGGATCCGCAAGGAATCCAGTAGATATTGTGGGAGATGCAGATTTTAATCGATTTGAAAAAGTCCTGAATGAAGTAGTATCAAATCCTAATGTGGGATCGATTGTTACAATGTGTACACCGTCAGCTACTCTGGACTATAATGATCTTGCAAGAACTATAGTCAAGACTACTGCTAATTCTGGAAAAACCTCTCTTGCAGCGCTTATGGGTCTTGCAGAAGGAACAGAAAATAAACAAATCCTTTCCG
>VBPR01000116.1 GCA_005877345.1 Nitrososphaerota archaeon | reverse complement strand
AATCTGATACTATATCCATTCATGCCGGTCTGTCTAGTTTCTATTACAAATTTTGCAGTAGTTACATTTTCAAGATTCAAATGTATGTGCCATGATTTATCCTCGTTACCAATAGTCATCCATTTATCATTTATTCTAACAGGTAAACCTCTTTCAATTCTAACTTCACAGATACCATTTCCACTGTTTACTGAAAACATAATATCGTCTAGGCTGAGTATATCAGAAACTAATTCTTTGATAAGTTGATGAGACAT
>VBPR01000115.1 GCA_005877345.1 Nitrososphaerota archaeon | reverse complement strand
CCTACGTGGAGAACCACATAATAGATTTTTAGCCACTCCTATAGTTGGCTTATCAATGGAGTAGCCAACATAACTAGCTAATCCGCACTTCCTTGGATGCATGATCCCATGCCCATCAATAAGCAGAATATCAAAATCAGATTCATTTCTTAGTAGTCTCAAGGTATTTAGTAATGGTCCAGATTCTCTTAAGAAAAGTAAACCTCGAATGTATGGATATTCTACTTTGTATTTGAGATTGACAGAAGCCATCAAGTCAAAGGTAGAATTAATTATTACAGCAGAACAATATGCTATATTATCTTTATATGATACATCTATACCACAAATATTTTCTAATTTATGAAACATATCACGAGTAATTATCTTTTCAGAAATTTCTTTTTGAAGAGAAAATGCCCAAGAGAAATTTTTTTTCATGATACTTATTTTATTTCAGGTTTCTTAATGTTGACTATTACCTAATTCATTACCTCTATTAGCGGTAATTAAGATTTAATTTTGGTTAAAAATATTCTTATTGACATTCAATTAAACTCGTGCTTCTACTAGAAAAAATACATTTGCAGAATTTGGTTGTTCAATTTAGAGAGCGTTTAGTTAATATAAAGAATAAGAAAAACTCGCAACTAGAATTTTGTATACTTGCGAACTAATATCATAAAAATAATGCAGAATGGTACGATCTGTGGCTTGATTCTATTAGACAGGTTACGAAGTCAAGATGTTTTTTATATGATTACTTGGATTACTATTCTGACATAAAATGCCAGAACAACTTTCCGAAAGGAAATCACAAGAAGGATATGACTGGCAGATAACCGAGAAAGTCAGGGAGACTCATGATACCTATACTTACACCTTATTGCCAGTATCGACCTCGCATAGATTCAATTTCAATATAGGCGAATTTGTAACTTTAAGTGTATTACTGAAAAGGCCAACATCAACAGGAGGTTTTGAGGAGAAGCTGGTTAATCGTGCCTATTCAATCGCATCCTCGCCAACAAGAGATTTTATCGATCTTACGATCAAAGAAGAGAAACCATATGGCTATATCAATCCGGTTACAGGGAAATCCGATGCTTTTGCCGCTTATTTTAATCAACAGGTAAAAGTAGGAGATAAAATTACGTTGAAATTAAATCTAGTCAAGGAGCATTTCTTATGGAAAGTGGCCGCCGGACTTGAGAAGAACGTAGCATATTGGTCTGGTGCAAATGGGGCGCAATCTGCAAGATCATTGATTCAGTATATGGAAGACAAGAAAGACCCTCATCTTAATCTAGTACTTTTCTACAGTAACACGAAGTTATATATAGACAATGGAAATTCAGACATTAAGCAAGGTGAACATCAACCTGTTGATTCTTTGAATGTGATTTACTATAATTGGTTGATAAATATTGCAAAAAAACTTGAGAACTTAAAAGTAATTTTTACATTCACAAGAGAACAGGAAATGCCTACTGCACCCCCTAATGATGCAAGAATTATTTATAGGAAAGGAAGATTCTTCTTAAATCCGGATGGTTCTCCGGAAAGAACACTACTTAAATATGGTAGAAATGTAGAGACATCTTTTAATCCAATATGTGGCAGCAGTGCATTTATAAACGGTATCGTAAGGTTACCAAATGGGAAGATAAATAGGGGTAAAGGAATATTACAGAATTTGATTGAAATTGAAGGAATAAAACCTGAAAAAACCGACAAAGAACAGTTCTACTTAGAACAAGTCGGCGCAAATCAATGAAATTAACAAGTAGAATATTTTGAAGTTTCGGGAATAATCTGTTAAATAGTATCTTCCGACAATTGAGTTAAATTTACAACATGTTTTTATTATTATTAAAACAAGTATTCTCTATGCAGCTATAACATAAGAAAGTACTGAAAATTAGCATGTAAGTGGAAAAGACAAATTATTTATTGTCATGCATTGAGAAGGATTAGTTTATTTGATATTCAAAAAAAGAGTATATCAATCATTTTGATAAATGGTTATTGAAGAAATAATATGAAGATTCAGCTATAAAACATTGAGCCAACAGTTAATTGCATTAGGTTTCAGAAGATAGCGACATGAATACGAAGAAGGAAATGTCAATTGCTGTCATATTTCTTGCAGCAGTCATCGTCTTTGTATCGTCAACTCCTATCACAAACCATGTTTTGGCAAAAAGCCATGATGCACAAGGCGATTCAGCTAGCAAGTACGAAAAATTCCTGAATTGTCTATCTGATGCTGCTGGACCAGATAGTTTTCCTGCGGATGATCAGATAGTAAGCTGCTTTGCAGAAAGCGGCTACACACAGGGAAATTCCAGTACTAGTAGCATTGCTAATGGTGAAGATCAGACTGGGAATGTAGACGTAAGTGTAGTTGGCAATGACAACAGTGCTGATAGCAGCAATGACAAAAGCGCTGATAGCAGCAATGACAACAGTGCTGATAGCAGCAATGACAACAGTGCTGATAGCAGCAATGACAGCAGCAATGATTAGACTAGCACTAGCAATAGTTGACACCGAAAAGATCCCCCCTTCCTTTCTTTTTTATCTCACAATATTATTTCTCTGGGCAGTTCGTTTTGCTCTCTCAGTTCAACTAGGGATTAGTTTCCATGATTTTCTGCCAATACATGTTCTAATCTTTGATCTTGTTAATTCTTCTAGATAGTAACACATATTTATTCCACAAATCTTAGAAACTATTTGTCCAGCTTACTCACTTATTAGTGCGGTATCTAGGCCTTTCATAAATACCTGGATTGGTTCAAAATGTATCTATATTAAATTCTGTTGCAAAATAGTTATAATAGCCTACATCTATAATGATATGACAGCGTGGAGCAACTTCAACCTAATCAATTTGATAGATTTCTCTCTGAAGGGAAAAAATCTTTGGTCATGTTCTATGCAGATTGGTGCCCCTTCTGTCAGAAGTTCAAACCAATTTTTGAATCCTTGGCAAATATTGCCAATAATAATATCAGTTTTTATGCTTCAGTGATTAATGATGATGATAACCCATTGTGGGATAGATTTTCAATTAATACAGTTCCCACACTTATCGCATTTGACAAGAGCAATATCATTTCAAGGAGAGAAGCAAAAATAGGTCATGGTTTAAGTAAATCAGAAATTGATTCCATACTGAAAGAGATATCTGAATAATAATTCCTCCTGGTCCTTGATCACGATTATGATTAAAAGGTCACGAGTAAATGACGGGTGAATGTCTAGCCGTACTTCACCATTGCCAAAATTATCCATGTTTTTGACAGTATTTCAACTGTAACATAAGAGACTAAAAACTTTGTACCATTAATTACTTCTGTGGTATTTCCACCTTTTCCAGATTTTCCATTTTTGAGTTTGGATTATTATGAATATATCGTTAATCAGGTTGATAAATCATTATCATTATTGTCCTTTTAATTAGCAACGCTATATGAAAAATGTAGATGAAAACAACAATGGGGACAACTTAATTATCAATCGAGGGGAAACTTTCTATACTTCGCTTACATATTTCCAAATATCTCTTGTCTATGTCAAAACCTATGCATGAAACTCCCAATCTGATGGATGCCAATGCAGTTGAACCTATTCCAATGAATGGATCCAGAACAACATTGCACTTGGTAACACCATGTAATTTGATACACATTTCTGGAAGTTTAATCGGAAAAGTAGATGGATGAGGTCTCTGTTCTTTATCCCAAATAGTCTCATATGGAATAAACCAAGTGTTACCACGATCTCTTAAATCTCGAATTGCTCTTTTCCAGCGGCCAATATTACTTTTATCTTGATAAGGAACGCCAATGGAAAGTTTATCCAATTTTACGTTACCGTGTTTAGTAAAATGAAAGATGAATTCAAAACAATCATTTACAAATCGATCACTAACTAGTGGTTTAAAATGTCCAACGGCTATGTCTGCTGTTATAGCCGGATAGCTTCCTACATCTGATTTTGGAATCGCTATGGATTTCACCCAAACAATAACGTTTTGTAATGTGAAATATTCCCTCAGAACATTTGCTACATCTAAAGCAATCCAAGGATCGGAAGGTTTGCTTCCAACGTTTATAAAAAAAGAACCATCATCAGTAAGAACTTTTTTAATTGCTACACTCACATTAGATAGGAATTTCAAGTAATCACTTCTGGGTAGGGTGTCCTTATAGCGATTGTAGCTTACGCCTATGTTATATGGAGGTGATGTAACAACTACATCAATTTTTTTCTGCAATAATTTATTTTTAATCCCACTAATACAATCGCCATGGTACAACTTTATGGAGATTTTTTTTCTCCTTAATTCTGCAAATTTTATTGGTTCATCTTGCTTAATTTTGATTCAACTTCTTTGTTAGATTTAGAAATATGAAAATCAAAAGTAACCTGAATAGGAAGATAAAGTAGAACGAAAAGTTTTGTATCAAATAGTTTAATGTATTTTCAGATCATTACAAGATCATCGACAGACGAAATCATAACAACTGCTTTATTTGCTCCCAGACTTTTTTTCATTCTGTTTACCACTTCCTCAACATCAGAAGAATTTACCACAGTAGCCACGACTTTTCTAGAATTGTATGTAAGTTCAACTGTACTACTTCCTCTGCCTGACGCAACCCTTTCTTTATCTTTGGTTACCCCTTTTACATCGTAAATAGTAGCTTCAAGATTCAATTCTTTGAGCGATGAGAGAATATCCCTAACATTTTCGGCTTTCACTAGTACAGCAAGTCTCTTCATTCCCCTAGACTTTTCTCCGGGCGTTTCTCCATATGTTACTTCAAACGGCAAGGTCGTGTTGTCTTTAACCAATTCTTTAAAGTAGAGATGCAAAGTATAAAAAGCTGATCTGAATATAGTATTGAACTAAATTTTCGCTAAACGAATGATACTTTTTATGATATAATGTTTCTTTAGGTATTAAATTATGGAAATATAATTAAAAATATTTATGAACGTTGATGCCAATACTAATCTAATGGAAAGAAATTATCTTATGAAGTCCATCATTGTAACTGGTATTATACTCACAGTCGTTTTGGCAAACGTGAATTTATTGGCTAAAGTGACAGCAGAAACAGGAGTCGGTAAGGATGTATTTAAGGTTGTTGTGACCCTATTTGGTTTAACAAATTCAACAAAAGACATTGCGACAATAGTTAACGTAAAAGATCAGACGAAGCTGAAGCTATTCAATGCCGAAAATCCCCAAGGTCCAGCCGAGGACAAAGTGAGTTATACAATAACATTTCCAAATTTGACGGTAAATGCTGGAGATCCCTATACTGTATGCACAGTAAGCGTAGCTGACTTTAAACTTGATTGTATCAAAGGAAAAAATTCTCCCCTAGATAGACCAGAATTTGTGGATATTGATAAATCAGGGGGTACTAGTGAAGTAAAAGGACAATCTAGTAAAGATTGATTCCTTCACTGTAACTAACTGAATCAAGAATTGAAAATGATATTATTCCCACCTATACTGAAATAGAAATGTGTGGGAATAGAAATATTTTGATAGAGAGGGTATTACTTTAAAGTGCTGCTGTATTCACTTCTATTGCCGGAGTATTACATCTGGCGCTTGTTCCAATGTTTTTCAAGTAAATGTCGTTAGATGTTATAATATTCTTTATAATCTCGGGTCTGGCTCAGCTGTTCTGGGTCATGCCTACAATTAAGAAATGGATATTACCGCGGTATTATATCGGCATAGATGGAACTATAGTATTGGTAATATTGTAGATAACCGCAATACCCGGAAGTGGATACCCAATACATGAGACGGATATGGCAATCGAGGTTTCCCAGATCGGTTTCATAATTTTGTGTATAATAATAATTAAGAAAAATAAATTGGAAATAGAATCAACTAAGGTAAATATGTAGACCGAAAAGGTATCTTTACCGCTAGCTGAAACAATATTATTCTCGTAATACCAAAATGATCTGGTGCTGAACTCATGATGATAGCATTAGTTTCTCAAATTCAGATGAGTAAATTAGTTAGAATCTAAATATTATTTATTTTCAAGTATGGACAAAAAATTTCCAGAAGGATCCTTAAACCATGCTATCTTTGGTTTACCATGAAAAATACCCTTGTTATCCGTTTTTAGCACACCTTCGTTATAAATTTGAAAACGTACTCCCGATTTAGTTAGTTCGTCTACTTTCTGGTCAACGTCATCAACTATAAAATTAAGTATGGTAAAAGTCGCAGGGCTGTGATCGGGCTTTGGATATATGAATACCTCGTTACCGCCTTTGAGACGCAAAGTTAGTCCTTGTTCTGAATCTGATATCTCAAGTCCTAAAGTTTGGCCATAAAACTTCTTAGCTTCTACTAAATCGTGAACGGAAAAACTTGAAAAAGCATTTGCATTTTTGAAACTCGTCATACGGATAAAATAGAGCAGAATAAGTATTAAGGGTTATATAGTTTAGATAAAAAGTGGAACTAGCAAAAAATCATTACAGTTATAATTTGATGTGTGCAATTAACTCACACTCAACATGATATTATTTGATAATCTCTGCTTATGTTGTTCCCAATGAAACGTGGTTATTAAATTGAGAATAATTGATCCAAATTTCCCTTTCAATATTGTAGTTTTATTTTAGAATAGTCTGATTCTATCTAGATCTAGATTTTTAGGCAGTGGGTATACTTCAGTCTTGAATATTGCTCACTAAAATTGTCTGCGGGTTTGATCTCTGCAAGTCGTAACACTTTGGACAAATCATACTTCCAAACCAGTACTTCATCGAGTTTGTTTTCTTTTCACACAATTCACACCGTTCTGGGTTAAACATTTCTTTGGTATATTAGATATCATATTATATAAAACTTTTCTAGTAGATTTTGATTGATGGACTTCAACAAGCGAATTCAAGCAAGCAAGCAAGGATAATAATTGGTTTCAATTACCGTAATATGTCTTTAATAACCATTGCATTTTACATATTAAAAGCAAAATATTGAGCCTACAGTTGGTTGTATGAATTTTTCTGGCATTGTATTTACGATCTCATATGTTGCTTTCCAGCCCTTACAATGACATGGAACAAAATATCGTGGATCTTCTCTTTTCAGTTCAGCGATTGTAAATTATTGCAACATCTTCTTGCTTTTCCATCCTGACTACGCAAGGATATGATGCAGCGAAGCACTGCCTGCTTCAATAAGCTAGTTATTCTTCTCGATAGACTTTTGTTAAGGCATTAATGTCAAGCTTGTGCATTTGTAGCATTGCCTTCATGACTCTTTCCTTTTTGTTAGAATCCTTGTCTTGTAGCATCGTTAACAAAACAGTTGGAACAACTTGCCACGAAAGTCCAAATTTGTCCTTGAGCCATCCGCATTGCTGGGCATTTTTATCACCACCTTCAGAAAGTTTTTCCCAGTAATAATCAACTTGTTCTTGTGTTTCACAATAGATTTGGAAAGATATGGCTTCATTAAATTTAAAAATTGGTCCACCATTAAGGGCCAAAAATTTTTGTCTCTCGATTTCAAAGTCAATTGTCATTACAGTTCCTTCTTCTTTTTTATGAATCTCGTATCCCTCTTTTCCGTATCGTGTAACGTTACCAATCTTTGCATTCTTAAAAACTGAGATATAAAATTCCACTGCTTCCTCGGCATTATTATCAAACCACAAACACGGACTAATTTTTTGCATTTTGTATCTAAAGTTATAACCCATTAATACTATAAAATCATGTATTAACTCGATGTATAGTAAAGGATGCTTGCAAATGTTAGAATGCTCAGATTGTGTTCGTGACAGTATACTTCAGTCTCCTTTCTGAAAGGATTGAATTTGTAAATGTGTTTTCAGTCTAATTTGATTTCACTTATTTTATGACTTTAAACTAGAGAAGTATTGTATCTCATTCCATTATATCTAAATTATTTTCCTTCATAAAGACGTTCGGACTGAAGGCATTGAAGAAAAATGGAGACCCTGAAAATGATAAAGGCGAAACTGGTCCCTGAGTCATGAACGAATACTTTCTGGTCTTTGTATTGAAAGAACTTGCGGGATCGGTAAATGTCCTATACAAATCAATAGCTTTTTCATCAGATACTAATTCTCTAAGTGTGACTAAATCATTACCTAGTGAGAGCCCAAATCCAAAGAAAATAATTCTTAGTTGCTGCAATATATCCCTGTGGATACTAGATAATGATGTGCTGATAAACAACCATCCCAATCCATATTTTCTCGTGGTCCTCACGGCATCAAGCAAAGTTAGTCTCAATTGTTCAAGATTTATATCCGTGAATTCGTCCTTCCTAGCGTATCTATGTGCTTCATCCAAAACAACTAGCGTATTTAATGAAGTGTTCTTCTGCCAGGTTTTTTCTCCGAGACTAACCAACCCTCTAAGTAACCGCTTCAGTATTAAGGATTGAATAGTTTCATTCCAGTATTTCAGTTGCATCCTGTGAGCAGTTTGTTCAGAAAGATCTATTACAATAAGTGGTTTTAATTTCCAAGAAAATTTCTCTAAAAGATCATCAATCGTTAATGCATCCTGTCTGTTTTCAAATAGACTACAAATTGGAGTCCAGAATTGAGAATACAAATTATCTAAATTTTTTTGATCCAAACTAGAAACAAGGTTATTTAGTCTCTTCCTTGGTTCTGGAGTTGAAAATATGAGAATCTGGACTTCTTCCTTCCGCAATTCATTTATAAAAAGGTCAAAGGACTCTCTTTTTATCAAGTTAGTTAATGATGTTTTATTTCTAAGTTTGGGTATCAATGCGTCTACGGCAAATCTCCTGTTTGCGCCGTTAACTGTTAATTGATGAAAGAATTGTGATTGCAATAAAATTTCTTCAAACAACGTCCATCTATCTAAAACGAGATTTCTAACGTTAATTGCCAGAACTTCTTTATTGAGAGATTTCATAATTTTTTTCATACTGAAATTAGAACCGTAGTTCTGGTATTTCTTGTCAGTATTATTGTTGTAATCATTTGCGAAACTCTTAGAAAACTCCCCAACAGGATCCATTACTAATAATCCCATATGAGGAAATTTGGAATATGCTGTCAGAATCATTTTTGCCAATGTTGACTTTCCAGAACCAGTTATTCCGAAGATTCCTAAATGATAAGCTTCACCTGCACCGCTTTCCCCATAATCAAAATGCTTAAACCACATTGGCAATTTAGTTTTAGATCCATAACTGTTCCCTAAATAGAATAGACTGTTCTTTTGCTTTTCTAAGATAGTAGTTAAAATATTATCATTTACTTGATAAACATACGTCCCCGTAGGTGGCACCGTTCCTAATAAACTTGGTTCAACTAGATCTTCAGAACTAGTAAATATAGCACTACAAAGCAACTTTCCTACATGAACATCCTGTATACCACTGATAGGATTAACTGATCCTCTTTTTCTTGCCACAGACTTTATCGTAGGATCCTCCAATAAAAAGTTCTTTAGCGCGATTTCTATTATTTGAGCAATTGCATAATGATTTTTAGAATCCTGTAAATATTTGAAAATAGCCAATTCACCAACAAGTTGTCTTGTGACCGAAGATTCTAATACATCTAGAGCAAGTTCAATTGTAGAAGAGGGTGATCCAATTGTTCCTAATATGGAACTATCTTTTAACAAGTAATTAATCTTTTTATCAATAGTATTTTCTAAACTTATTTCCAAAATTATGATCCGCCTTCCGTTCTGTATGAATGCATTAGAAAAAATATATCTTTTTCATTGTGATCATTTAACTGTGTCATTTGGTTCATTATGATTTGTTTATAAGCTGGAATGGCTGGAGCCATATGTTTAGCTATTCTATCAGCCATGTATAGTGGGAAAGGTTCCATGATAGAGGGTGTCTGGCATTGATTCTTTATATTGATTAAAATGGAATTTAGTTTCGTTTCATCACCAGCTGTTGCGGATGGGATTTCAATTCTTAGCGCGGGACACCAAGGGTGCGGTTTGTAATAAATTACAGACAGGTTTTTTATTCCTGAAATTACTTGCTGCATCAAGACTCGAAGTTCTTCATTCTCATATGGTAATCTTACATGCCATCCTTCTTCGCTTGTAAATAATTTTGGACGTGTAAATTCTCCTGGATCCAATATCAAGGTTAGAATTGCTCTATCATCATAGTTCTCAGGCCAATGAAGGTTTTTACCTATATCATTCCTAGAAGTATATTTTGGTATTCCGAGATAATATTTGTAAGTGTCTTTCAAGTCCAAAATTTTCTTATATGAAATCAAAAAATCTTTAAAATCTTCCTTAATTTTGTCAGAAGACTTTGAATTAAGATTTTCTATAAAATTGATAGCCTTGTACATATGTATTAGTGCTGTCGTAAGGGACCCGTCAAGATATACTATATCATATGGGGCATTTGCTGCTAGTTTGATTTCCATTTCTACCATAATCGCTCTTGCCGAAATCATATTTTCAGGATTATGTTTTTCTGGGTAAACAAACACATCATGGTTGGGTGCAATCCGTTTTCCATTTTCTAATTCATTTATACCCTCTACTCCGACAGCAGCTGCAAATAACAAATCGGTTCCCAAGAGACGATCAACAGCATAGGCTCCATCTACTCCACCTGAAACTAATGGCTTAGTATTCCCAAAATTAATATCATTATCTAGGAGTCCTATTTGTTCGAGTTGCAGACGGAATTTCTCTCTTTTGCGATTTATATCCTGCATGGAGCTTTGAAGTATCTCTCCAATTTCGCTAGTTTTCTGTAACATCTGTTCTACTAAGGAAGCAGGAATTTCCAGAAAGGATGGTGAATTGACTTCATACATTGTTATTTAGCACATTACTACTCAAATTTACCCAAAAGGTGTCATAATGAATCAAATCTACTATAGGCGTTGACATTAGCTTAGTCTGTACGATCATGTTTTTTTACGCCTTATAGTCACTATGAACTTAGCTTTATGCTTTTCTGATAAATCAATATATTTTACTACTTGTCCGATACCTACTTGTCATCATTAGTTCTCGTAGAATTGAGATAGAACGTGTGTGCAGCTTGTACTGCTTCTTTTCTCTATTCCTGTACATCATGATAATTACGAAATCCAAACACACATATCGGAATGGGGTAGGAGCCACTTCGACTGGATCTGAATACAGTCTATCTAGAATTTCTAACCTTATTCTGATTCTGTTTAACAATAACTACGTTCTGATAGAAGCTTAACCAAATTTTGGGTGTAGAAATTGAATAGAATAAAATAGAAAACTGAACAGTACATTTGTATCCAATAATTTAAATATACCTCGGATAAGGAACTATATGCCTCAAAGAATAAAAATTTCTATACCGCCTAAATACAAATCAGCAGGACCGAACATGGAAATTGAGGTTGAAGTCGATCACGTTGCAAATCTCGATAGTGTGATTGAAAGGGCATTAGAAACCATGAAGGAATTAGAATCTGAAGAAGTACAAGGCCTAGTGCAAGAAAAGTATGAAAGAAGAAAAAGAGAAAGGGCCGGACAAGAGCTAGCTTAAAAATTCTCAAATTTTTTATTTTTTCTATTCTAATAATATCATAACATTTTCTATATAAAACACTATCAAGTATTGGTCTATCCTTAACATGTTAAATCCTACCTGAAATCTAAATCCTTCTTAGTTTAATAATTAAAAAGTGCTGATGTTGATAAGGAGAGGAATTTAGATTAAATGATTTTACCTGCTTATATCTCCTGTATCTGGATCCACACCCATACTTCTCATTCGTTCATAACTTTCAATGATTCTCTTCTTGATATTGGTGCCTATTGGAGTTACTAGACCTAATTCAGATAGTAATTTTGCATTTTCTCGTATATCATAATTAAGTTGAGATATCAATTTGGCGTCTTGATATTCGCTAGGTTTCTCAGTTTCTACAAAGAATTGTTTTAAACGGTCATCTTGTACCTTATGCAGATCTTCTATTAGCTTTTTATGATGTTGGACAAAACCTACTTTAGTAAACCAGATTCCCCAAGTCTGGTACGAGACATCGCTTAAGAGTTTAGAGCTTACTATCTGTCCAGCTCCGATTATCTCTTCTCTAATTTTGGCACCATCTGGCGTAGTATCATTCTTGAGGTACTCTCCTACGTCATCTAATGCACTTTCTATAATTATTAATTCTTCTTCTGAAACTGGAATTTCTTTAAGCATAGGCAATTTATTGTAGCCTTTAGAGATATTTTAGGCTTATGCGGTTATCTTATTGTTACCAATCAGAATTGGAATCATCCTTACAAAGACAACACAGGAAATTATCTTTTTTTAAGAGAAACATTTCATTTTTTGCATCAAGTTAATATACAGTAATAATATAGTCTCTTGAACGGTAAGATTTAGGATGTTAAATAACCTTAAGATTTACGATGTCAAATAACTTTACGTTAATTCGAATTTCAGAAATCTATCATCATTCATTTCTTCTAATTTAGATCCTATAATCAGTATATCAGGAAATTTAATATCCATGTTTTATGGCAGATAATTAGAGTGAATTCCAACTGACTAAAACTAAACGTAAAGCGATGATTTTGAGTGTTTTAATAGCTGGACTTGGCCAAATGTATGTTGGAAATTTTACTAGAGGTACTGTTATTCTTATATCGGGAGTAGCTATACTTTTTTTTTCTCATTTAATTTTGAATGCTTTTGAATTAATTCCACCTTTTATATTCTATATATGGCAGATTTTTGATGCAGGTAGAGAGTATAATAAAAGACGATATTATGCTGTGCAAGGAAGTATAGCATGTATGGATTGTGATTGGAGTAACTCTAGTTCTTCAGAATATTGTACTAGATGTGGAAAGAGGATTCAGAAAGCTTGTACTAATTGTAATAGTCTTAACATAATAGGCGTTTCATTTTGTGGTAAATGTGGAAAAAATTTAAGTTCCTAGATTGCAGAGTCGGTACTAGTATCATCTGTCCGTAATTGAATGCGAGATTCAGACATGCTGTATTTTAGCTAAATCAGAAGAAAAATAATCTTAAGTTCCTCCCATATTCCACATTAACTTTAAGGCTGCCTAGCATTTGCATACCATCCTTTGGAATGACTGTACGACTCATCTAGGGATTCATGCTTTTCCTTCCAACCTGACCCTTAATCCTTATGAGTTGAATCTTTGCCAAGTGCTTCCAATGTCATCTCAACAATATAATTGTTATATATAAGAAAACTCTACTAGCAGTAATGAATTCAAAGTTATTTTTATCTGTGGCAGTCTTATCCATTGCTTTCATCTTTGTAGTATTTTTAAATCTATCAGCATTAATTGTTGTTAATGGAGAATCCGCAGTACCTACTATACCAATTATAAAATCACCCATAGATACCAAACCATTTTTGAAAACCGTCCAGGATATAACGTTACCAATTGATAATACACCACCTATTGTAACCGTTCCGGAAGACATGATCGTCGAAGCAACCGGTCCTGATGGCAGAATAGTAAATTATAAGTCCACTGCAACAGACACTGTCGATGGAAATCTTGCTACAGTTTGCAGTCCAAAATCAGGCGCCATGTTTGCCCTTGGCCAGACAAGAGTGGAGTGTACTGCAAACGACAAGGCTGGTAACACTGGGAAGAATGAATTTATCATTACTGTTAGAGATACTACTCCTCCTGAAACCATGTTAGGGGATGTAACGGTTGGCTGGTTGGGTTCAATAACCTCTGGTGATACGACTCCATCTGTTGATAGTAATTTCGACTTTAACGGTACCGACTTGGTAGGGATAAGCCACTATGACTGCCGATTAGATAATGGAACGTGGAGGTCGGCTCATACTTTGTCAGACATATCAGGTGAAAAAATTAACAACTGTACTTATACGGGAGTGCGTGATCCAGGCAGCCATAACTTTGAAGTGAGAGCCGTTGACACTTCTGGAAATAAGGATCCTAGTCCAGCTAGCTTTATGTGGAGCATAGAATCGGCAGTTGACGCCATCCAAGGATTGATGACCCAAGTAAACAGTATTTACCAGACACTCAACTTGGATCCTGCACTTCGGCAAGCAATAGAAGATTTATCCGACAAATCGGTCTCTAATGATGCCAATTCGTGTTATTTGCTCAACTCATTTATAAATGAAATTAAAGTTCAGAATATGATCGGAAGTCTGAGTCTAACTGATCTTAACGATTTTGCTAAAACCACAGCTGCAATCATGGACAATATCGGTTGTCCCCCACCATTTGCAAATGCAGGTTCACCTCAGAGTGTAAATGCTGGAGAAAAAGACGTGATCTTAGATGGAAGCGATTCTTTTCATGCTGATAATCCTACTAGTTTCAAATGGAAGCAAATTGGCGGAAGTCCTACAGTAGAGATCAGAAACTCCGGAAAGGTGAAGGCCACTTTTGATGCTCCCACCTCTGCTCAATTCAAGGATGTTGGAAATAGTACTACGCTTAGCTTCGAATTGACCGTGGCGGGCGCTGGAGATCTAAAGTCAACTGCCTTTACGACCGTAAAAGTAAATGCAGTGAACACTCCACCGATTGTACAGCCTGCCGTAAACACTCCACCGGTTGCTAAATCACAGAGTGTTACCACAAACCGGGATACTTCTGCATCCATAACCCTTGATGCTACAGATAAGGATGGGGATAGCTTAACCTATTCTCTAAGATCTTCGTCCAATCATGGAACACTGGGCTCCTTTGATAAAGATACTGGATCAGTTGTTTACAGCCCAAAAAGTGGATATACAGGAACAGATAGCTTTACATTTACCGCTAGCGACCAAAGTTCAACTAGCAATACTGCCAAGGTCTCCATAACTGTCAATCCTGTAACACATAATAATACCACGGCGGCTCCTGAAAATGAAAACAAGGCGGCTCCTGAAAATGAAAACAAAAGTATAATGTCTAACACAACATCTCTGTCTAACACAACATCTCGATCTTCTCATGAGACTCATTAGATAACCCACCCTCTGAACCGCCAAAGCCAATTATAGAACTAGAACAGGTGAGCAGGTTTTCTGAAGTGTATAATTTCATAAATGTATTTGACTGTAAACGAAGCATTAGTCGCAAATTAAGAATAACAATATAAGAGTATTGTAAGAGTATTGCACACGTGTCTGATTTACTGTATCATGATTCAAAATACGATATTAAATAGATTTGATTTTTCTATTCTCAGGTCTGCATCATTCATATTACCTACAAAGCGGAGAATGTAAATTATTTACTAATTTGCTCGCACTTCCCAGAAATTGAACCATCTTCAAGCGATTCACCGCATTATTACATTAAAATTTTTTATTTTCAAATTTATTCCGGATGCTAGAATATGCATATATGGTCCTTTTCAACAGTATCATCTATGTCCTAGAATATCACTCCTTCATACATAGGTATCTTAGCATATTTTATCATAATTATATCCCTTCTTTTAATAGACCTATGTTAAAAGGGATTGTTTTATTGTCCCAATTTAGCGTTCCATTAGGCTTGAATTGTTCACTAAGAATCTTTGGAAACACTGATATCTTTTGTTAGGGATGAAATGACCAGTACGGATTCACTGGAATGACTAAATCTTATATTTTCGATTGCAGTGTATTGTTATTAGTAGGGATATGAAGCAGTGATCTCGACTCAGACAATGATTTTATGGGTATTAGCAATTGGTGTGATTGGAGCCTGGATATTGCAGCGCTATCAGAGACGAAAACGCAGGGCAGCGATCGAGAACGAAAGGAAGAGTTGGACAGATTTAAAGTGAACTAATTTTTCCTTACCATTTGAGTATTTGATAGTAAAGTAATGTAGAGAGAATTCTACGTATGACTAGGGCGGCACTACCACAAATAATCAATAACGTTCCACTTCTCATGAGTGCATAGTCCGCCGCAAGAAGGACAGTAATCAATAGAAGTCTCATACCTTTGCTTTAGCAGTAATTCACTTGAACATTTTGGACATTGCATATCTGAATATTTATCGTTTCTATCATTAAATAAAGAACAGAAGGTAGTTTTACACGTTGCTTTAAAAATTGGCTACAATGCGGTTGGAAAATTTACAATTTTAGCGACTGCATCACAAGCCGGTATTGAGAGTAGCAAATCTTTGACAATTGATGAAATATATAGATGAAAGTAAAATATTAACAGCTCTCTTTTATAGTATAAAGGACTAATTGTTACTAATGGGCCACTGCGTGTGTAACTAAACCAGTGAGTCATGACAAAGTTACTTGATAAACAAACTAGAAATGATATGATGATACATTTCTTAGTCTCCCAATCATTAAATGATGGGGATATTGGTTTTTTACCTTCGATGAACAAGAAACAACCAAACCCCCACCTGGTGTTTAACCTTGTGTTTAGGCATTAATTGTAATATGTGTCAACTATAAATGACTTAAATCCACCGAATATATGATTTCTTTATCAAAAAAACCGTCAACCACAATAAGCCTGATCGTTAAAACCAAAATTTCAAAAAAAATAATCAATTTAACCTGATGTGCTCATATTGTTTGGATTAAAAACTAAATTTAATTTACGTTTATATCTACGGTTTTTCAATTAATTTTCGTCAATTTTAGTTTAATTCAATGTATATTTTTATTAAAATAATAATTATATAATTGTAATTCGAATATTATAGGAGTGTCTAGGCAGCTAGATAAAAAAGCAGCTACCATATCAGATTTGGATAGAAAACTATTAAAGATTTTACTATCACCAAATGGTGATCTAAAATCCAGCAAAGGCTTATCAGCAAAATTAGGAATACCCGTTACTACTGTTAGAAGAAGACGGAAGCGGCTAGAAAGCAAATTTTTAAAGATGCATTATGTATTGGATATAGATAAATTTGGCTGGAAACGCGTTGACTTTTTTATTTCCATAAGGGATGGAATGGTAAATGCTGTTGCTAATAAAATGCTCGATTTTAATGAAGTGACCTATATCGGTAAGAGCATAGGGGAACATACAATTGATCTGAGAGTAGAAACAATTCTTAAAGATAATGCATCAATTCTTGACTTCCTTGAAAAAATAAAGGCGATGGATGGAGTTAAGGATGTAGTATGGAGTGAAATTGTTAGTGTTGTCGGTAGAAAAATATCAATTCCTAGTTCTATAATTGACAGAATTTGATATGGAAAAAAGACCTCCACAGTTTGTGTTTGAACGCATAAGTCGTAATACCTGTCATCCATAAATGACTAAAATCCACAGAACAGGTGATTTCAATACAAATAAACCGTCAACCACAATAACCCTGATCGTTAAAACCAAAATTTCATATTTTGATGATTTGCACTCATTTATAGTAGAAAGGACTAGTTGTTATTGATGAATCAAAAAATAGGAATTTTAGTAGTGCTAGCAAGCGTGCTTTTATCTGGAGCGCTCCTTGTGACTCCAAGTTTAAAGGTTGTAAATGCTCAGGGAAACCAGACTCAGGGAAACCAGACTCAGGGAAACCAGACTCAGACTCAGGGATTACCAGTCGAAGGATGGATTAAGATCTTGAAAGATAAAAATCCAACTTTGAAGGACATAGAACAAGATTCGAAGGTGAAGGACGCCATTGGAAAGATCAAAGAAATGAAAGACCCAAAGGAAGCTGTTGACACATTTAACGCATTGCAGACGTTGACACAGCTGCAGAACTTAAAGTCTGCTCAAGAAGGGCAATAATTACTTCAAATCTCCTTTCTTTTTTTAATAAGAATACAATCATTAGTAACGATAATATTTATTTGATTAAAACGTTCAGTTACTATATGCCTAAGTCCTACTGCTGAAAGACGTCTAGTTAAAAATATTCTAGACACATATATTCGTTGATATGCATAGTATTGATGGTACACGTAACAAAGATTATCTATGGTAGCAAATCCAAGGTCATCTTTAGTTCTGCTAATTCTTCTAATATCACACATTTGTCCATTTTATCAGTTGTATACTTCAATAGTTTTTGAATTTGAGAACAATTTGATAACCGCAGTATAGGATGCAGTAAATTATTTGGTGTGTCTCCGTATGAGCATTGACATTTAAGTTATACTTATTCATAATCCTTGGAGGAAGATAGTACTGGGAAATTCCTACTTCATATTCACATTAGCGTCGTCCATGGGTGCAAAAACTTGAATACGTTGGTTACCCCTGTCAACAACATACATGTTACCTTCAGAATCTATAGTTACATGTTCTGGTTTTGAAAATTGACCGTCTCCTAAAGCTAGGGGACCAGGGCCATCTGGATCCACGCAACCTTCGCCGGTAGATAGCAGGCAGCCGGTACCAACCTTGCCTAGAAAGCGCCCGTTTAGATCAAAAATTTGTATTCTAGGATTGTGTGCTCCATCAACAAGATATACATGATCAAACGAATCTATCCAAAGGTGTTCCTGAGGAAGGCTAAACTGACCATCGGCCTTTCCCACGGTGCCCCATTTCCGTAGAAACTTTCCGTCCTTATCAAATATTTGAACTCCTGGTCTTTCTAGCTCATCAACATACACATTACCCTTTGAGTCGAAGCCTATTGCATGAGGAAGATTGAACTGTCCATCTGCACTGCCCTTGGAGCCCCATTTTGTAATAAACATGAAATTCTTGTCAAACCTCTCGATCCGATTATTGTATGTATCTGTGACATAAATGTCACCTGTACGTGGCTCAATTCGAACATCTTCCGGTCTATGAAATTGTCCATCGAGTTTGCCATCAGTACCATACTTTGCTAGAAAAGTACCGTTAGTATCAAACTTCTGGATGCGTGAGTTCTCTCTATCAGCTACATAAATTTTATCTAAATCGTCTATGGCTATACTATACGGAATACTAAACTGCCCATTTTTGTCACCTTTTGAACCCCACATTTTTATGAATGTTCCATTGTGAGTAAATTTCTGGATACGATTGTTATCCCTATCACTTACATAGACGTTCCCCATGGAATCAAAGGCTATGTCATGAGGTCTATTAAATTGGCCAGGACCTGTGCCAAATGAACCCCATTTTTCCACAAATGAGTAATTCGATAGTACGTCCTTGCCTGTGGTGATATTTTGTGCCGAAGCTGGAACACAAGCACTAGTAACAATCGAAACAACAGCAAAAGATGATACTAATATGGGTAAAATGAAAATTAAGTATTGATTTTTTTCCATTCAGAGATGTGTACTTTTTAGTTTTCGAATAGTTAAGTGATCTGATACATCCATCTAAGTGTAGGGTTAAAAAACGGTAAAATATGCACAATTCCAAAGTAGATTTACTTCAAATTCCGATTTACATGAAGCGCAACAGAAGAATCCCTCGCTTTTTGCAAATTTTAGCACATGAGGGGTCGCCTGTTATAGAACCTCATCAGAAATCACAACCCAAGGGCTATTTTGTCCCTTACTTTAACTCACTTTATGTGGAACACTTGAACTCTAGAATTCTGGGTGTCTGTAATAAAGACCTCGCCAGTTTTGTTGTTTATGGCGATATCTTCAAGTTTATTAAGTTCACCTAAAGAAGAACCTTTAGCACCCCATTTTGCTATCAAAGTACCCATGCCGTCGAATTTTTGAATACGAGATTCCAATCTATCAATCACATATACAAATCCTTTAGAATCAACGGTAATTCCAGGAATGCTGTCTGAAAATTGACCATTTCCAGTACCGAAGGAACCCCATGTTAAAATAAACGTACCATTACTATGGAACTTCTGGATTCTTGAGTTTTCCATATCCGTGATGTACATATTATCTTCCGAGTCAAAAGCAATACCATGTGGTTTCATGAATTGTTTGTCTCCTGATCCATGCGTCCCCCATTCTTCCATAAACCTTCCTATACTATTGAATTTTAAAACTTCAGATCCTCCCCTATCTGTGAGGTAAACGTATCCATGGGAATCTACAGCCAATTGGTGAGGTCTGCGATTGGCTCCTGCGCCGCCAGTATCACCGAAACCCCATTTTGTAATAAAAGTACCATTACCATCGAATTTCTGAACACGGTGATTTGCAAGTTCTACTGTGTAAACAAAATTCCCTGTAGGATCAACTGCAATATCGTGTAATTGATCGAATTGTCCATCCATATTACCTTTTGATCCCCATTTTTCGAGCAGTGTACCATTGGAAGAAAATTTCTCGACCCGGTTGTTACCGGTATCTGTGATATATACATTACCAAATCGATCTATTGCAAGACTATGAGGATTCATAAATTGTCCGTCTCCTGCACCTTTTGATCCCCAACTTCTTTCAATAGTATAATTCTCTGCTTGATCTTTTATTTGGTCTTGTTGTTGACCAAATACTATTAGTTCCGTACCTTGGTGAAAGTTATCAATATAGAAGGATAAATAAAAAATGGAAAGAATGATCTGTCCCATCATGAATCCAACATATGTCTTCCTAATTGCAGGCAGTCTAAATTCTGTCATATCATACAATTTTAAAAATATATCTTCAATTTTTATCTTTTTTCTATCAATTTCATTTATTTATTTGTTCTCTCTATCTTTTGGGTCTGAATATATGATAAATGCTCAAAACCAAAACCAAACAATAGTCGGACCTTCATTGACAGATCGGGATCTTAGGGTAGAGTTAGTAGCTCGCGACTTTCATTTCCCAACAAGCATAGAATTTCTAGGAAAAGACGACTTTCTATTACTAGAGAAAAATACTGGAGATATATACAGGATACTTAACGGTAATGTTACTGGTCCGCTAATCCACATTAATGTATCACAAAAAGATGAACGTGGGTTATTAGGAATTGCGATATTGGAGAATGACAATTTAAATAAAGATAAAGATAATACCTTTGTTTTTCTTTACTATACACACTGTCCAAAGTTAAGTGGGCAGGCACAAACTTCTCAAAATTGTGGGAATTATGTATACAGATATAGATTCGAAGCTGAGAATAATACACTTACAGATCCTAAATTAATTCTGAGTCTACCTGCTTTACCAGGACCAAGTCACAATGGTGGGGTGCTTGAGTTAGATAAACACAATAATCTTTATGTTACTGTTGGAGATCTCCAGCAAACTAAATTTATTCAGAATCAGTCAGTTTTTAATACTAAGTCACAGAATTTTATAAATGGCACTGCTCCTGATGGCCGTGCAGGCATTCTTAGAGTAACTAAAGATGGCAAACCTGTTGGTCATGCAATAATTGGTGAAAAATATCCCATTAATCTGTACTTTGCCTATGGTATAAAAAACAGTTTTGGCATTGGTTTTGATCCACTTACGGGAAATTTGTGGGATACAGAAAATGGACCCCAGTTTGGAGATGAAATTAATCTAGTTAAACCAGGTTTTAATAGTGGTTGGGAAAAAGTTCAAGGAATTTGGAAATTAAACCAGACAAGGGAGAAAGATGGAATACTTAATGAATCGAGTAAGGAAGTAGAGCTTGTCGATTTTAATGGTAAAGGAAAATATAGTAAACCAGAATTTGTATGGGATAAAACTGTGGCACCTACTGCTTTGATATTTTTAGATTCAGATAAACTAGGAAAGAAATATAAAAATGATATTTTTGTAGGTTCAGCAAAAAATGGAAGAATTTTTGATTTTAACCTTAAGGAAAATAGGAAATCATTGTCTTTATCAGGCAATCTTACCGATTTAGTATTAAATGAAAAAGATAACTCGAGTAAAATTATCTTTGGTAAAGGTTTTGGAATTATAACTGATTTAGAAGTTGGACCTGATGGATATTTGTATGTTGTTTCAGGATTCAGAAAGACAGACGAAGGGTCAGTTTATAGAATAATTCCTAATTTGAATTAATTATCTTTTTCAGATTTTGAATGAATCAGTAAATCCCTGAAAGTTTTAAGACATTTGTTGTAAAGCTCTTGATAAAATTTTTTGCCCTCTTGGCAAAGTTAGCATTGAAATGAAAGGTCTGGAGCCGTCGGGAAGCATATTGTTAACAATTCAGATCCAATTCGCAGGGATATGATTGAATATTGTAGCGGTGTATTTTCGGATCCGGAGGGATGAATCTGATTTTTCAGACGTATTATAATTAGAGTTTCTAAATCTAGTAAAATAAAATGAATTTGAACATAGATATATCATAATTCTGTCGTTTAGAAGACAAGTGGACAATTCCTTACGTGCTGATGGCAAATATACCTCATTATTATATAATATCCATAAGCTTTAAATTCACTCCTATATACGTTATGTTGTGACTGATAATAAAGAAAATGGAGACGCCCCCAACAATGAAAAAGCAAACTTAAAACCAACAAAAGAGTCCAGCGTTACTTCTCAAACGTCCTCAATTTCGAAGGAAAATGTTCCATCAATTAGTAAAATCCTAATTACTGATGATGGAAAAGATGAATCAAACACGGTATTTAACTATGCTGTATCTCTATCCAAATACTCAGGAGCAGAGTTACAAATTTTACGAATTTTGGACAAAGTTGAGAAAATAGAAGGAGCCTCTGTAGAAGGTGTCTCTGTACAAGGTTCTAACAAGAATATAAAACAAGAGGTTAAAGGACAGGTAATAGATGAAATGGAATCAAAGGTAAAGAGATGTAGGGAAGCTGGCTGTGATAATAAAATTTCGTATAAATTCAAAGTAGGTAATCCTTTAGAGGAAATAGTGAAAGAGACTAAAGCGGGAAATTACGATTTATTAGTCTTAAGGAGTGTACATCTAGATTCTGGGGTGAGAGCCCTATTCAGTAGTGCACGAAAAATAATTGGTAACGTAGACATACCTGTTTTGATAGTTCATTAATTAAAACCATTTTTCTATCATACCAATTAAGATAATTGTATCTATTTCAACTATTTCGAATGAACTAGGCGATTCCAAATTACGTAAATAAATCTTACGTTACTAAGCACAACATCTAAATTTTTGAATCGGAAAGGATGCATGAAGATATAGGTTCTAATGGAGGATTTCAAATATATGAACAAAGTACTAAAGAGATCATTTTCCTTTTCTAATGATAGTACCTTGGTTGCAAGTTTCAAAGATTCTTCGATTGCCGCCCCATTCTCTTTTATTAATTATTCACGAGTTAAATTACTAATGTTATTTTTCTTCAAGATTTACCTTTGATTTATCGCATTCTCGCTGATGTCTTAAAAGTTAAACAAGTCACCAAAAAATCCTTTCCTTCCATATTTATTATTATAATAATAGTCATCATAGTCTCCGTTTCTATAATGGTATTTGTTATAATGTTCGTCTTCGTGGCTACTTTGGATTTGAATTATCTTGTCTATCTCACCCCTATCCAACCATACTCCCCCGCAAGAAGGACAGTAATCAATAGATGTCTCGTACTTTTGCTTTAGCATCATTTCAGTTGAACATTTTGGACATTGCATATCTGAGTATGTATCGCCTTTGTCATTATATAAAGAAAGCGTGTCATTTAAGTTAATGCTGGCTTTCCTTTGCTTTTTTTCATCTTAATGCGTATTGTAGTCTCCTGATTCAAATATGACTTCGTACTAATTAACTATAAGGTTTGCTAACTAGATGAAGGAGTTTAGTATTATTAATACAGATTGGTAGGATTTTTCAATATATCAGGTGATAAGGCTTTATGCGAATTTAGCTTCAGTATTCAAGTCCTATTAAATTTGTCAAGTAAAGGGAATATTTCTTAATCAATGGTAAGTATGATGAGGGTCTAACTGTTACTCCATATAGTACCCAGACTATTTGTTGGTCTAGGCACGGAGGGATGCGTTACGATATCCGTGCTAAAAATGGGTTCCGTGATATTGGAATATGGAGTGCTAAGCTCTAAAGTTTTTCTTCTTTTAGAGAATTTGAATGAATTAGTAAATCTCTGAAAGTTTTAACACACTCGTTGTAAAGCTCTTGATGAAATTTTGTTCCTTCATGACAGTATCTGGGATTCGTATCCCCATGTGGATGCTCTATGTTCTGACAATGTCCATTTTGTGTCTTTCGTTTAAGATTTGTGATGGACCATGACATAAACATTAATGCCATCACCCAGACTACATATTCAACATTATTATGATCATAACTAACACGGCATTCATCGTCTTTTCTCCTATCTAGGTATTTGCTTGCCTCAACAGGGCTAATCTCGCCCAACTTCCACATTAAAAAAGGAACAAATACTCCCTTACCGCTCCTTTCCTTACTTTCTGCCACGACTTTTTTGAAGGATTGCGACCAAGCATCAATATCTCCTTCTTTTATTTTGGATATATCACTTTCCAGAAGCGAATTTTCTAGTATCCTATAAAAATGCAAGATAGTATCCTCATTCATTTTGCCCATACCATAAGTTGTTTTTATGACATATAATCCGTTACTTGGAATCAGTGTTATTTTAGAAGCCCGAATGAACGCTCAACCGTATTGGAAAGACCTATTATGTTGTTCTCCAGTAATTAATTATCGTAAATGAATGTCGATAGTTATCATAAGAGTATAGATTTTTCAGATAGCATTTGCACGTGTAAGGAATGTAACCATAAGATGAGTAGAGAGTGTTTCAAACTTCATTGTGAGTGTTGTAAAAAAGAAGACCATTTGATGGTGATGGATGGGTTTGAAGGATTTGAACCAACTAGCAAAAAATAATATTAAAAATTTAAATGGTGACAATATTAAATTTACTTGACGTTACTAATTACAGGATAATAATAGTCGAGGTCAGATGTTTGTGAATCAGACTGAATATTGTTATTGTATTCTCAAACTATCTACTGCATCCATGATAACTTGAGTAGCGTGTACTCCAAACTTTGCCTTACAATAGTTTTCATTTGTGAGTTTTGAATCAAGTCTGTTTGTCCTTATCAACTGTGAAACCCTATTTACTGCAGCAAGATAATTCATCGAAGATATCCAAGTCAGTATGATTGTACATTTGTCGCAAACTTCAATTTTAGCATTAGCCCCATATATTTCACCACAAAAAACGCATTTGTTATATACTATTGACCTATTTGCCCTAGGAGCATTAATACCAAAATGAACCATATTAAAACACTCAATACATAAGTGTTGGTTACATGTTAAACATGTGTGGTATTCTTGATGTTTACTACATTTTTCACACATTGTCATTGCTTAGAAGCACCATGAGTATGACATCGTCAAGAAACGATTGTTGTCATGAATTAAAATATTCATTATATATCTACTAGAATTAATAATTACGTAATCTCTCCTATATCTAGTATACATCTTTGATATAATGGGAATAAAGAATTAAAGCTCTCTAATATTGCTAATACAAACATCGCAGTATTTTTCTATGAGTGTAACATTGTCTTCAACCTCAAAGCATGCTATCTGTGTCGCCATATTCGAACACGTCACGCAGAATTTACTCTTTTGCCTTGGTTGAGGAATAAAGGAGGTCACAAACTGTAAAGTCTTCAATTAGGTGAACATCCTATAGTGTAGTTGCCACTTTTGTTGGTATGACGATATAAGCAATCGATTCGTTTCATTATTGTTCATTATTAGTATTATTATCTTGCTCTTAAGAACCTATCTATGAGATCAATTTCTATGCTTTAAGCTGGGACACAAGAGAGAATGTTAACATATTATGAGAATTTATTCAGTGTACTAGGTTATTAAAGAAATGCCTTATGTATGAATTTACGTTACTATTCAACGATTCAATTTCAAAGATTTAATTCTAGTATTTATTCATTGCAACTACTGCAGTCAACATAATTGATTAATTGCATACTACTTAGACTAAGACCATTGGTAACACGTTTTTAAGGTTTTTTCTCTTAAGGAATGCTAAGAGTTCTATTTAACAAGGAAATGACGTTGGAGATAGAATTTCACCCTCAGGTCCTTGCATATTACTATCTGAACTTTTTTTGAAGTCTCACACAAGTGTATATAATCCATTTTAAAAATCCCATCCAGTAAGGCTTAAAAGTTTAGACTTTAAGGCAGTATGCTCCTCAATATTGATTCCGAATAGAATTACTAAACGTGACTTTATATTAAAAGGTACTAGTCTATCAGATATTATGAAAATTGGAATAATATCAGATACACATGATAACATTGAGAATATACTAAAGGCTGTTAAAGAATTTAATAGTAGAAATGTGGAAATCGTTCTGCATGCAGGCGATTTTGTAAGTCCAATCGCTGTTGAATCTTTTGCAGGTATCAAACTTGTCGGTATATTGGGGAACAATGATACAGATATTCCTGGACTAACATCAGCCTTTAATAAGATACATGGAGAACTCAAAGGAGAGATTTTTGAAGCGATATATGATGGAATGAAGCTTGTTATTTATCACGGTACCAGTTCATCAAAAAAAGAATTTTTAATCAAATCTGGAAAGTATGATATGGTTATTTATGGACACACGCATAGAAAAGCCAGTAACAAGATTGGAAGGACAATAGTTGTCAATCCAGGCACAGCTAAAGGATGGTTCTTTGGATTTTACGCAACAATAGCTGTATTTGATACCCATACTAGAATCATAGAGTTTGTCAATTTATAATTTTCATATCTGATTTAATTATCATTTTTGTAACTTTTGCATGATTATTCTTAAAACATAAATTTGTAAATTTCATTCGGCTTTGGTGGGATTGATAATGCTGCATTGCTATTTTAGAACCTTACTACTCAAGCCCCGTTTTAAATTATTCAACGGCATTTTGAGCAGACCGAAAGTGAGAAACTAGTTGACAGCGTCGAATCATAGTTCTACGACTACCTATCGGTATTTGCCGAACCAAAATTCCTGTCCAGATAATCGGCTATCTCATCGAATGTCGCACCAGAATCATTCAGTTCTATCAATAATTCTTTACTGATGCCGGCTTGTCTCAATGCAACTAATGCAGCATATAATCTTCTTTCCGCGTTAGTGATGCATTTGCCGTCCCAACCGTAATAAGACATTATGACTCCCATAACGCATCTGCCTTCAAATCCGTCGGTGTATTGCTTTCTAATCTGTTTAAACTGTTTTCCGTATGTACGTATTATTTGGGAGATAGATGATTCTTGGTTTGATTGTTTATTAATCGTACGCGTAAGGGGCAAATGAGTATGTTGTTCGATATTCTGCATTAACTGCTTCTTATGACTGCTTAGAATTTGAGAAACAGACGATTCCTGTTTTAATAGTTGTTGGTGAGCCATAGATTAACAATAGACACACAAACAAATTATTTTGGATTTCCGTTCAGCGCATTTCCTTTGGCAATAAAATTTGGTTTTTCTAGTAGTATTGCAAATTACTGCGCCATAAATTTTTATTATTATCTATTTAAGAAGTCGTAATTTTCGTATTCTTTTAGAAGTTCCTTGGCCGTGTGACTGCAATTTTCTTCCTTTATGTGCTGTCTAGTACATCTAGCAGTTTAGATATTTTGTCAATACTTACTCCTTTTGTAGTCATTTTTCTAAAGTACTGTTGCACAACAAACTTCATAAAAGCTAAACATGGTTATTAGTTATGGTACTCGGAGAAAAACTCTTTGAGGAGAGTGGCAAGGTAACGGGTTTTAAAGTAACAAAGGTTCACCCTATTGAAGGAGTAACAACTGAGGTAAGCTTCACATCAGATATAAGAGGAATAGGAAGGTTTCCGAGTGGTAAAAATCTTGGCTCGGGTGTAATGACTAAATATCCTCATGGCATAATTGATGCAACTTGGCATGGTTGTTTGACGACGATGGAGCAAGGTGAGCAATTCATGTGGTGGGGACATGAAAAAAGCAAAGTACTAGAAAATGGTAAAATCACAGGTCTGAACATTGTAACGGGATTTACTAATTCTCAAGAACTATCTTGGATGAATAGTCAAATTATCGTAGTAGAGGTGGCTGGCTTGGTGACTTCCGAAGAATTCACTGCAAATGCATATGAGTGGAGCTAATGCGAATGGAAATAAGTTAGTTGACTCAACTATATGAACCCACCAATTCTATGGGGCCGGTGGCTTGTGAATCAAATTTGATACTATTTTTAGACCCAATTACTTAAATCACACACAAAATAAATATGTCATAACTAAATTATCTAACTAATCTTCTATACATGCCAGATGATTACAAGGATAACTCGGAATTCGCAGTCTTATAATCTCGTTATTAGTATTGAAACCCATATGATGGAATTTCTGGCGGAGGCGCACCATATACAATGATAATGTCTTCGTGATTAACAATTGGTATATCTCTATATGAGATCCGCTTAATTGCGGTTCCATTCATATAAACAGAAAGGGCAGTATCAGTTGAGTTATCAACCTTAAAGTCAAATATCTGACTGTTGTTGAATTTTTTGCCCCAAATATCAAAGAATTGGCCCAGCTTCAAGGTATTATTTTCAGGAGATTCTATATGTATTATTCCCGAAGTGTCGTGAGTGTGCAACCAATATATGCAATCTGGAGGTTTAATGCCGATTCCTCCCGGAACCAAGTATGAGAAACCATTGATGAAAATACTGAGATGTGCATGATAATGAAAATTAAAATGCTCGCTTGAATCGCATCTAATACCATCAATAATTGGATATTGCCCAGATACTTCATTTGCCGTATAGTCCTTAAGAAAACCTATGGAACCTGGCAAAAATGCTCCAACTGCTAATAGAGCAATTAACTGAAAATATCTCATTATGTCCACATAATTCATATTATTAAAAAAGGTTGAGATGACACTGTATTTACATGCGGGCCCGGAGGGATATGATTTAATATGAAGTCGGAACATAATTAGGAATTTTAAAACTAGAATTTTATTAGTTATAAAGAAGAGGAAACGTCATTTTATGAGCCCCTCGGGAACCATATTGTTAACAATTCGGATCCAATTCATATGATCTATGCTCCGATCAATTATTGTGCTGCCTGTACGATCCTATTAAGAGCCTAATCTGATCCTCTTTAATACTTCTTATAAATAATTAGTCCAGTTTCATTCTTTGATATAGCTTCTTAAAATGATGATAGGAATTAGAATATCTTTCGTCAGCAAGCATATTCTGAACGAAGGTATCTTGATAATATTGGATCAGTGTGGGTTTCATATATGCTATCATTCTTCTATCTGTGATCACTTTTGTGTTGATAAGAAAAGATAACCAGTCTACAGTATTCAATATCCGTGAATAGAGTTCTTTCCTCCCCTGATCATCCTGAGAGCTTGAAGGTAACGTGGACAATTCTCGATCCAGTTGGCGGAGATCGTTAAAAATAGTTTCTGTTATTCTAATTTGGTCTAATTCCTTGGAACGCTTGAACGTTATGACTGTATAAAACAGTGCTACAGCATATATTATTGCAACAATTATCTGGATATAATCCGAAGATGTTAACGGCATTTAAATTCTGGAGGTCCAATCACATTTTTATTCCTTCGGATTTCATCGCCGATCGCTGGTAAGAATCATCAAATGAAATATGTTTTTAATTTTCCTGGGTTTTAGGGCTCATCGGGATTCGAACCCTGTACGTATTGTGGTTCTACTACTTAGTACTACTTAGTATTTAGCTTTTCATTTTTGCTTCAATCAATGCGTAAAATCCCAAAAAGATTAACAATTCGGGTCCCTTTTCTCGTCTGTGTTCTAATTATCTCTAAAATTTTGGTTGAAAACCTTATCTGATACAGTCATGTTATTATTTATGCAAATGTCGATCGCAGAGCAATCTGTGTATACACCAAATCCAAAGAAGCTGAAATGTGAGATATGTGGGAAGATTTTCGAAACCTGGTATATGCTAAGCTATCACAAGTCCGTGGAACATAGTCAAGATAAAAGACCACCGATTGGCGTCTCCTAAAAGAAGGTAATACTTTTCTGATTGTTAGTCTTGTATTTCCCTGGAATTGTAGTGATATAGCTTATTATCATTAACTTCACGACAATTCTTCTTTCTTTGTATGAACAAATTTGATTGCATCTGTAATGACAATTTCATCGGTAAGAAGGTCGATCAATGCATAAATAATTAGGTTAGCATGAATTAAAATAGAACTCGGGAGCCAATAATGATAATTACGACTCAAGCTCTGAAAAAGGCAATCCTCGCTGCATTGGCTGACGAGGATATGACAAAGATATTGAATGCAGTTATGGTCATTTCAAAATCAGTCAATTCAATCATGAGAGAACAGAATATCCCTTACACTACGGCATATAGGAAGAT
>VBPR01000201.1:7208-14158 GCA_005877345.1 Nitrososphaerota archaeon | reverse complement strand
ACCACCAATGTTAATTTTCTTCCATTTGATAAATATCTTTGTTCATGGATCAGGACTATATTATTACTGAAAAATCTGAAAATTCGCTTTTTTATTATATATGTGTTAGGGGTGTTGTAATGTTCTTTTCCTTCCATAAAAAAAGATAACAATTGCTATAGCAGAGATCATTGCTCCAAGAAGTACATAATTTACTGGAGGCGTGAATAGGATTCCCATTTGAGGAAGAACAATCTTGACTCTTCCAATAAAATTATTATCATATATTGGAAAATCAACTCCTGGTATAGACACTGGGCTTGCATCCCCTTTTGTTATTATTACTCTCTTTCCATTTTCAGATGTTATTTCTGCAACACGATGCACTATTATTCTATCTTCGCCAGCGGGCTTTTTGAAGACTATGATGTCGCCTACTTTGGTGTTATTGAACATATGCACATCCCCAATAGATATAATATCATTTATCTTTAATGTTGGAAGCATTGTATCACTAGATATTACAAAGAATGGCAGCGGATTATCTGATTCAACTTGAAGATAATGGTAAAGTGAAATGATTATTACAATTCCTAAGACAAAAACTATGATGTTTTTAATAACAGTAGGAAGACGTGATTTTTCATCTAACAAATTATGAAAAATTATTTATGTAGATTAGATAAATCTTTAGATTTTTATAATTAATTGGCAGCTCAGTCTAATGCCTTTTCATCATGTAAGATGATTCTTAGTATAACTCTGAATCTTCACCGCTGCCATTATGTACTTTATTTTTTTGATATTTAACATAATCGTCAATAGCACAGTTTGCTTGTAAATCGGCTTCATAATTATCAGTTCTCATGATGTGTATATATTCAACTAAATCAAATAATTTTTCAAGGTTGGAAATTTCCATTGATATGTTTTTTAATTCAATATTTCTGATTTTGTATTTTTTTGTCCGTTGATTAACCAACAAAATGCTATCTGATTTGATTCGAATCTCCCTAGTATGGTAGGTGCCTATTTGTAATGCTCTTTTTAGACCGAAATATTCTGCTTGATTATTTGTTTTGATTCCAATAAATTCTCTATAGCTAAATAGTTTCTTGTTTTCCTTAGAGGCGATTATTCCAATCCCTGAAAGACCTGGATTTCCTCTACTTGAACCATCAATGTAAATCTCATGCAATAAAATGCAATATTAATGCCTATAATATAACATTAACAATAATTGCTGACCAGTCCGAAATAGCAAGGCAATTTACTATGCCTATTTTTTGACCCTTTGTAGGTTATGTAGATATTAAAGTGAATTTTTAAGATTCTATGTGGGTGATAATGGGTGCCTAAAAGAAGAATAAAAGAAGACAAACCAAGGAAAAGATTGGGGAAAAAACAAATCTTAATACCGCCCATAATCATCGGTATTGCAACACTTTCTGGATTGTTGATAATACATTTCTTTCCAGCTCCTTCCCCAATTAAAATTTGCCTCAAATCACATCATGATACATTCAATATTCATTCCAATATTGATTTGGAAATTGATGGGCAAAAAAAATTATTGCCAGACACTGTTGGAAAAAGTAAAGATGGAAAGGACTGTCTTAGAGTTATTCACACAGACAGTATCGGTAATGTAGTTCCCGTTCAATTTGTTCGCCCCGTGAGAGTTACCTTAGATGATTTCATGAAAATCTATACTTCAGAAAACAACACAATTCCGGTAGTAGATAATACAACTGGAAGGTACGTGTATCAGAATGTTAGTCTGGCTGATTATAATATTGACTACTCATATTTTTCCGAGAACCAGTTTGTTAAAATCAGTAATCTGACAAGTTCTCCACCCTTAAGTGATACATTCCTTGGAAAAATTTCACTGGTCTCCAAATAGATATAAATGGTTAGTATCATTTTTGATAAAGATTGAGTAAATCCGCAGTAATTATAAAGGGCGACGGAACGGGACCGGAGCTAGTAGACGCAATGGTTAAGGTTCTGAAGGAATGTAATTCCAAAATTAAGTTAACTCCATGTGAAGCTGGATCGGAATGGTGGACAAAGAATGGGGGTAATTCATATATTTCTGACGAAGTATGGCAACTTTTGGAAAATTCTGATGCGTGTTTTAAAGGCCCAACCACAACTATACCTACTTCTAAGGCACCAAGGAGTGTGGCTGTAAGCATTAGGCAAAGATTTAACCTGTACGCTAATGTTCGTCCAATTAAAACTTTCAAGAATTCTACACATCAACTAGATTTTATTTGTATCAGAGAAGCAACAGAGGGCCTCTATTCAGGTATTGAATTTAAGATAGGTGATGACGCAGCTATAGCTGTAAGAAAAATTACTAAGAAAAGCTGTGAAAAAGTAGTAAGGCATGGATTTAAAGTGGCAACTGAATTGAAATTTAAGAAAATTTATGTGATTACCAAAAGGAACATATTAAAAGAAACTGATGGAATTTTTTGGAACGTTGTGCAAAACATACAATCAGAATTCAATCAAGTCGCTGTAGAAGAATATTATATAGACAATATGACACAGCAATTAGTCAAGAATCCTGAACGGTTTAACAAAAGTATATTGCTAAGTACTAACTTGTTTATGGACATTGTTTCTGAATGTGCTTCTGGACATGTAGGATCTATTGGGAACGTTTACTCTGGCAACTATGGAGACAACTATGCAATGTTTGAACCAGCGCACGGGAGTGCTCCAAAATACGCCGGTTCTGATAAAGTTAATCCTGTAGCAACAATTCTGTCGGGTGCATTGATGGCCAAACACCTCGGGGAATATGAGATATGTAATGCAATTTTTACTGCGACTGAAGAAACAATTAATGAAGGAAAATGTTTGACCTATGATTTGGGAGGTTCAGCATCATTGAGTAAGGTGGCAAATGAGATTGCATCTAGATCTAAGGATCATTTACCATAATATAGTATAAAATTAGGTAGTAATTTACTAAATTAAGTTGTTAATTCAATAATTTGTAGCGTTTCATAAAATAGATCTTTTTGAGCTATTTTTTTCATTACAAGATTATTTTTGGCTATAAATCTATCTAATTTGCAGGTGTCTGAAAGGTTTGAAAACAGAAAAAGGATTTTGCCATCGCCAGTTAACTTATCAAGTGCACTTGTCAGAAAATGAATAGAAACTTCAATACCTGTAGGCCCTCCATCAACACTCTTATCAACATGGTTTTTGTTACTGGGAAGATATGGTGGATTGGATACAATCAGGTCAAATTTTACATTGTGTAATGCAGACGCAGCATCACAGCAAATAACGCTCTCATTTCTTGACATCATTAGCATGTGTTTTAACGAATAGAAATCTATGTCAGTTCCTACAACGACTCTAAAATTCTTTGATAATTCTCTTAAAATGGTTCCACTACTGGTACCTATTTCCAATGCCAAAATTCCATGATAGCGGCTTACTATGTTAGCGAGAAAAATACTGTCATCCGATGGTAAATACACTGTCGATGCAACACACATTCAAATTTATAATTGTATAACTTTAATTGAACTGGTTATATTCTAGATTGTTTACGATCATTTAATTCCTTGGAAATTTTTACTAGAGATTCAGGATCCAACTCGTCGATTCTTTTACTGCTATAATCTTTATTGTTTAATATTGATACTACGTTCTTGTTTCTGCGACTAAAAAGATATTCTAGGTTGGCAATAATATCCTCAGTCATTTTCTTTTTCTTTCTCACTAACCTCATTACATTAGATTCGATCTTTGGAGACGGTAAAAAGGAATCATTTTCAACATCAAATAGCGGCTCAATATCAAAACAATATTGAGAAAATACTGAAACTACAGAATACTTTCCATCTCCTGGAAATGCTATGAGTTTTTCCGAAAACTGCTTTTGTACCATTATTACTGCTTCCCTAAATTCATGGAGCGATAGCCACTTCATTATCTCTTTTGATCGAGAATATGGAATGTTGGATAAGAAAAAATCAAATTCAAAAGGATCTTGTACAAAGAAATCATCATTGAAAATCATAACGTTACTCACATTTCTTAGATAATTTTTTGCTTTAAAATACAAATCCTCCTCTATTTCATATGAGTATACCACCTTAGATAGCTTTGAAATTTCTTTTGTTAAGTAACCATGTCCAGTACCAAATTCTAATACTGTATCTGTTTTTGATACATTACATGAACCTATTATTTTGGAAATGGTGCTAAAGTCTATTAGAAAGTGTTGACCAAGATAGGTCCTCTTGTCATCTTCCAACGAATAGTGTCATCCTAGTTTCTTTAGTAATCTCTTCAATTATCCTTTTTGCTACTAGTCTATGTATATCTTTTAGGCCGATTCTTGACTGTATATCTGAAAAAGAAGAAAATTTTTCTTTTTCTCTATCGTTAATTATACTCATCATGTACGTTTTACCTATTCCTGGTATCAATTCGAGTGAATGAATTCTAGGAGTTATTGGTTGAGCACTATTAATATATGACACAAATCGTTCCTCATTTGCAAGCACTATGTTTTCAACAATAGAAGGGAGTTCATTCTTTGCAGATTGTGATATTGATTCATATTGTAATTTGCCAAGAACACTGATTATCTTGTTTCTCCCTTCTTTTCCAATATACACTCTTTCACCTATTTCAAAATTAACGTTTTGAATCCCTAGTAATTCTAATAATGTTAGACGATTTTCTCCTATTGCTTGAATTATTATTCCTTCTCTACCCCTTATTGTCGTTGATTTTCCTCTGAGCGAGAAATCTAAAACATACGCATATTCTTCAAACTTGTGACTATGGAGACTATAATCATGACTAGTATGTCTACTATGAAAGTTATCTTGATTCATAGAATCCAATTACTTGCAACTATATACTGCGTACTTTTTAAGTTTCATGTACCGACGTAATTTTTTGTAATATGCTTTCTGAGGTTGATGTTAGTATTAATTTTTTCCAACCAAATGTAAAAGACCTAATTTCCTCTAAAGAAGAAGGCAAAATATTCACCACTTCTACTGCCTCATCTTCAGTAAGACCACATTGACTTACCAATTCACCAACAAGTTTTTGTGCCTGCTTTCTAGTTATTTTTGAGAACTTAATCACATAATCATAGGTCCATCTCTGAATTTGATCCATCTCGTCAACCTTCCTGGTTTCCAATATCTCCTTGACATCGGGGAGTGTAATCATTTCTTTTTTTGTGATTTTTGTCAATATACAATACCATCTATTTTATCGGGCGAATGTGATTAGATTTAGTTTGCAAGAGCTTTTGTTTATCACCAACCAGAATTCCTACTTTTACAGTTCTTCTCCCAATATCTTTGATATATCCTACCCTTCCTTGGAACCTTCGATGCGGAGTTGTTTTATGCTCTCTTGGATCAATGACTACTACAACTTTATCACCTATTGAATAATTAATAAGCAAATGTGAAAGACCCCTAGGCACATTACCCTTAGTAAAAATATGCCTGGATTTCCTTTTAATACCGTGAGATTTTGGCATGTTGGATTATCATGTTTCTCCATAATTTAATATTAACTCGCAACCTTGAAATATCATATTGAATTGGGACTATGTTTGGAAGTCAAAAGACATGGATCTTCATAATTTATCTGTTCTATTATTTTTGAGGGTCTCCGATTCCTTGTTCATTTAGTGCAAATAGTATTTCTCTCTCTAAATGATAAGGACTGTCGACCATTCTTGCTATTCGATTTTTGCCAGCTTTTTTTAGGTAGAGACGATATGTACTGGTATGTGCCATAACGTTACCCCCAGTGGCTTTGTTAGGATCGCCAAAAATTGCGTCTGGTGAGGATTGTATCTGATTCGTTATCACTACTGCTATTTTGCAAGTTTCAGCAATTCTTAAGAGAATGTGTAACAGTCTGTTAATTCGCTGTTGTCTTTCTGACAAGAAAGATCTACCAAGAAATTCGGCTCTATAGTGCGATACTATCGAATCAACAATCATGATTTTTATATTGTGTAAATTTATAACATTCGGAGATTCCTGAATAATAACTTCTTGGTGGGAACTATTGTACGCTTTTGCAACAATAACGTTTTCAAGGGCGACGCGGGGATCAATTTTTCTTGCAGACGCAATAGATGCAATTCTTTCTGGTCTAAAGGTGTTTTCCGTGTCAATATACAGCGCTCTAGATATATTGTCTTCAGCTTTACTTTGTTGTACAGTAACACAAAGTGTATGACAAATCTGGGTTTTTCCGGTACCGTATTCTCCATATAGTTCTGTAATTGCTCTTGTTTCTATTCCACCATCTAGCAATTCATCTAAATTTTTTGATCCAGTGGATATACGATATTCTAATTTTCTCTTTTCGTAAATTTCATTTGCAGTAGTAAAGGGCTTATCTAAAACACCAATGTCTTCTAATATTTCTCTTGCCCTGTTGCAAAGTAATATACATTTCTCTATGGCTATTCCCGTCGCCTCTGCAATATCTATAGGGCCACGAATAACCAGGTCTTTAATCGATCTAAATCCAGCTTCCTTCAGAGAACTTTTAGTTGCAGGACCAATGTCATTTAATGTATCAATTTCAAATATCGCTTCATTACCGTTGTCGGGCAATTTGTATATATCAAATAATACCTAATAGTTTGGTTTGATTAAATGTTGTTGTCAATCGGTTTCCTGAAAGCTTCTACACGATCATTTTTCAGATAGTATTCTCTTTGCCAATTCTAATGTTCCTTCAATGGTGTGTTGTTTGGACTCGACTGGGAATACTTTTCTTGAAACGAGCTCTTTTGTTGTATTCGGACCTATGCTTATCAAAGCTTCAATATTTCTAAAGCATTCGTTAAAATTCGAAACTATATTTTCCATTATCGAAAAGAAATAACGGACTGCAGATGGGCTGGTAAAAATCATTACTTTAACTTTATTGATCTCCATTTC
>VBPR01000201.1:0-7030 GCA_005877345.1 Nitrososphaerota archaeon | reverse complement strand
AATTTTTTTCTTGTTGATGGACCAATTGCAATTACATCACATTTCTTTAATTGTTCATCCAGTAGGTGAGTCAGATTATTTTGTCTTACCATTCTCACAAAGAAATCAACAGAGTTAGGACTCATAAAGATATAGTAATCATATTCTTTGGTGCAAATATCCAAAAACTTTACGGAAAAATGATGCGAGTCGACAGGGATTAGCTTCATCGTCGGTAAGGAAATTGGAGTACCACCTTCCTCTTTCACTATTCGTGCAAATTCACTATTATTCTCTTCCCCGCGTGTTATCGCTACTGTTTTGTCGAGGAAAATATTACTCAATAGCAAAATAAGAGTTCCTTCTCATAAAAGCATTAGGATTACTATTTTAGGAGATTAATACTTTTTGACGACTGGTGGTTTGAATTAAACCATTCTATTTTCTTTTGAATCCCAACTACATTTCCTACAATGATAATGGAAGGAGTTTGAACTTTTTTCTGTTTAACTTTCTTTTCAATATTATCCAAATTTCCCGTTATTACTCTTTGTTTAATTGATGTGGCATTTTCAATAATTGCAATTTTGGTCTTATTGTTCAACCCTGAGCTTATCAGTTTTTTGGTAATGTATCGTAGCTGTTCCAAGCCCATGAAAAACACTATTGTATCTGCAGCTTTAGTTACTGCGTCCCATCTTATGGAGGAATTTTTTTTATCAGCTGAATCATGTCCTGTTAATATGACTACAGAGGAGGAATAATCCCTGTGCGTTAACGGTATACCTGCGTATACTGCCGCACCATTTAGAGAAGACACTCCAGGCACTATTTCATATTTTATATTCTTTGAGGTTAGAAATTCAGCCTCTTCACCACCGCGTCCAAAAATAAATGGATCACCTCCCTTTAATCTCAATATTTTCTTCCCATCACCTGCATATTTCAACATCAGTTCATTCGTGATGCTTTGATTGGTAGTTGGATCACCGGATTCTCTACCAACAAATACTTTTTTTGAACGTTGTGAAGCCATTCTAAGAATTCTTTTATTTACTAATCTGTCGTAAAGAATTACGTCGCATAATGATAATAGTTTGGAAGCTTTCAGGGTTAACAAATCCGGGTCTGCAGGTCCTGCACCGCAGATATACACTTTCCCTTTTGGTTTCACTTTTGGCTGTTCCATTTTTCTAGAGCATGTCTCCATTCCTTAGCAAAATCTGCTGCTCCCCTTGCGAGTAAATCATTAGCCAATTCCCTTCCAATATGTGATGAGTTTGTTATGACATCGGATTTTTTCACATTTATTGATTGCGAACCATCAGCAGAAAAGACAGAAGCATGTAACACAATTCTTTTTGTTCCTAGATTAGGTATTGCTATCGCACCAACAGGAAATCGGCACCCTGCATTTAAGTGACGTATCAACGACCTCTCGGCATTTATGGCAAATCGTGTTGGTCTGTCTTCAATTGTTTGTAAAATGCTGAGTATTTTTTTGTTATCTTTTCTGCATACAATTCCTATGGCTCCTTGTCCCGGAGCAGGAATAAAATCAAGACAATTAAACCTCTGAACGATTAAGTCACTCATGTCAAGTCTTCTTAATCCAGCTTCTGCCAGAACGAGTGCATCAAAATGTCCATTAATACATTTTCTTACACGACTTTCAACATTACCTCTAATTGGAATCACTTTTACATTTGGATTCTTCCTCTTTATTTGAACTGCTCTTCTTAAACTGCTAGTACCGACATAGGAATTAGGCTCTAATTGTTCAAGATTTAATTTTGATTTTCCAATTAATACATCGTTTGGACTTTCTCGCTTTAATATTGACGCTATAATTAATTCATCATCAAGCTCAGTTGGAATATCTTTAATGCTATGAACTGCGAAGTCTGCCCTCTCTTCTAATACTGCTCTGTCAACTTCCTTTTCAAAAACTCCCTTTTCGTTCACCGAAAAAAGTAACTTGTTCTTATTGATATCACCACTCGATTTTATTTTAATAATATCACATTTCAGAGATGAATCTAACTTGCGTAAATTACGGGTCAAAATTTCAGTCTGTATTATGGCTAATTTACTTCCACGTGTAGCTACCCTATAACTACTGTTCATTGTCATTCACTTTTCTCAAGGCTTTTGCAAACGCTTCAATAGTCTTGTCTATGTCATCATCATCGTGTGAATATGATATGAAACAAGTCTCAAATTGCGATGGAGGGATGAATATACCAGATTTTAGGAGTTCAGTGAATAATCTCTTGTAAAGTAATTTATTTGATTTTCTTACATTAGATGCATCTTTTATTTCCTCATCTGTAAAATAAAGTTGGAACATTGACGAGATGTTATTGATGCTGGCCTTAATTTTTAGATCTTTTATGTGATCCTTAATTCCGTCTGATATTGTATCAGAAAACCGAGAAAGCTTTGGATATAAATCATTCTTCACCTCTCTTAATTTTTCCAATGTTGCAACTCCAGCGGTAACAGAAATTGGATTACCTGCATATGTACTTCCTTGAAATACTGTTCCTTTTGGTGATAACAATTCCATTATCTTCTTTTTGCCTGCTATGGCTGAAAGCGGAAACCCGTTGGCAATTGATTTTGCAAGTGTCATAATGTCCGGTACGACACCAAAATATTCTGAAGCACCCCCTGGCGATAGTCTAAATCCAGTTACAACTTCATCAAAAATAAGTACAATCCCCTCTCTTTCACTTATTCTTCTTAATTTATTGAGGTAATCCTGCTCTGGAATTATGAGTCCCATATTTGCTAAAACCGGTTCTACCATAATGCATGCAATATCATTGTTGCGTTGTACTAGATTTTCAAGTGCACTAACGTCATTGTATGGCAATAACAAAGTTTGTTCCATTGATTCTATCAAATTGCCGTCATAGGTCGACGTTGAAGCGCTTGAGCCTGGATTAACCAAAACATAATCATATGCACCATGATAACATCCATCAAATTTAACAACTTTTTTTTTCTTTGTAAAAGCTCTTGCTAATCTTATAGAATGCATAGTTGCTTCTGATCCTGTGTTCATTAGTCTTACCATTTCTATATTAGGGATCATTCCAATAATTAATTCAGCTAATCTGATCTCGTTTTCAGTAGGAACACAGAAAATGTTACCCTTGTCCAGTTGTGTTTTTACAACCTTTATAACATCAGAAAACGCATGCCCTAATATGACCGCACCATACCCAAGGCAATAATCGATCAGTGTATCGTTGTCTACTGTAATAATTTTTGCACCTTTACTATAAGAGGCGAAAAAAGGATATGGTTCATAGAAACGAACGGGACTATTCACACCGCCAGGAATTATTTCTTTTGCCCTTTCAAAAAGAGAAGACGACAAACATTGATATCATGACTTTGTAACTGTTATAATTGTATCTTTAGCAGCTGTTTAATATTTCTGCAATTTTCTTTGTATGATATGTTATTATGATGTCAGCTCCTGCTCTTTTTATACACGTTGTAAACTCCATTACTACTTCATCTTCATTAATCCATCCTTCTTGCGCGCCTGCCTTCACAATAGAATACTCACCAGAAACGCTGTAGGCACACACTGGTAATAAGGTAGTTTGTCTGGTTTTGTAAATTAAGTCAAGATAAGGTAATGCTGGTTTTATCATTATGATATCTGATCCTTCTTTAATATCCAGCATTATCTCATGTAATGCTTCATTCGTGTTATGGAATGGCATTTGATAAGATTTCCTATCTCCGAATTCAGGGGTGGAGTGAGATGCATCTCTAAATGGTGTGTAAAGATTTGACGATAATTTTGCCGAATATCCAATTATACCCACATTATTGAAATTACTATTGTCTAATGCTTTTCTAATATTTTTTACTTGACCATCCATCATCGCGGAGGGAGCCACAAAATCGGTTCCTGCTTCGGCATGACTTGTCGCAATCCGTTCTAGTACTTTTAAACTTTCATCATTATTTGCAACATTGTTTTTAATAATCGCGCAGTGACCATGCGATGTGTATTGACACAAGCATACATCAGTCACCGTTACTATTTTTTCGCCAAAATTTTTCTTTAGTGTATTAACAGATTTTTGGACTATACCATCATTACGATAGGCACTAGTTGCTCTGTCATTTTTCGATTTTGGAATACCAAAAATCAAAAATGTTTTTACGCCCAAATCATATAACTCTTGAATATTTTTGACTAGATTTACTAAGGGGATCCTGAAGATTCCGGGCATCATCTCTATTTCTTTAGGTTCGTCAATTCCTTCTTGAACAAAAACAGGACTCACCAGATCTCTGACAGATAATCTTGTTTCCTGCAACAAGTCCCTTATGGCTGGCGTCCGTCTTAATCTTCTTAACCTTACTTTTGGAAATCCATTGAACTCAAATTCCTCATTGAGGTTCATAATTAAATATCCTTGATACGATATTCAGCACATCTTCATTTTTTTCTGTGTTTCCAATTTCTTTTCTGAAATTATTCATAGGTGTCGATAATATGCCTTCGACAATTGCGTAAGAGAACTGTTCCATTATCTCAAATTCCTTCATTCCTTTCTTGATACCAAGCTTCCTAGCAGCTTTTGATAATTCTCTATTTCTCACTTCATCTACTATTTTGAATATTGATACCACAAATGGTTCTGCTTTAATCTTTCTAAATAGCAGATCCATGGATTGCATTCCACCCTGTATCATTTTTTCTGCCATTCTGATCTCTTCATGTCTACGCTTCAAATTTCTGTCTACTATTTCAGCGATCTGATCTATATTCACTAATTTTATGCCTGAAATTGTTGCAATCTTGTCGTCTACAGTTCTAGGGTTGGAAAGGTCAAATATCATCATTCCGGCATTTTTCTTATTACGATTAAAAATTCTATCGTAGGTAATTAGATAGTATGGTGCGGTTGTCGAAACAAAAATGATATCTGTGTTCTCAAGATTACGAATAGCATCTTCAAACATTACTGGACTTCCACCAACTGCAATGCAAAAAGACTTTGCTCGTTCAAAAGTCCTGCTTGCAACATCAAAGTTCACTTGCCTCTTCTTGAGTGATTTTGCAACAAGCGTTGCTCCCTCACCAGTTCCAATTAGCAGTACTTTTTTACTCTGGAAATCATCAAAATATTCTTCAGCCAAATTAACTGCCATTGAGCCTATTGATAGGCTTCCTTTATTCAAACCAGTATTAGTTCTAATTCTACTTCCAACTTTTATAGCGTGATCAAAGATTATAGGAATAAAGGAATCAACATAGCAATTCTGACGAGAATATTCAAATGCCCTTTTAACCTGACCCAAAATTTGATCTTCTCCAACTACTAGTGACTCAAGTCCTGATGTCAATCTAAGGAGATGATTAATTGCTCCTTTATCTTGATCAATTTCAGCAAGTTCAAATGACAAATCTCTGTTTTCAGTAATTTTTCTCCAAATCTCAAAGATCTTTTCGACATCCATTTTATCTAAGGCTAGAAAGATCTCTACTCTATTACATGTTTGTAGAATAACACATTCTCTTATATCACCACTGGTCAAAAATGTTCGATATGCTTTGGCAATATCCTTGAACGTAAATTTTTCAAGAACGTGAATTGGAGCTTTCTTGTGAGTTATTCTCACATTCAATAGTTTTAGTTCATCAGTAATTACTAGATTCATATTTTACTCATTTTTTCCCAATTTTTTAATATGTGTAATGCAGTCATTTTTGCTTCTTCAAGCTTATTTGATCTTATCAAATATTGGATATTTTTATCTTTTATTAATGAATATAAAAATTCTTTTCTCTCTTTCACTGTATCTATTTCTTGCTTTGCTCTCTTACGCGCGTATTCCTGTAAAATGATGTTGCTGATATCTGAATCATTGATAATCCTGTGTAGCATCCTTTCTATTTTCATTCTTATTTTTCTAGCCATTATTGGGCTTTTTCCAGAGGTTGAAATAGCTACTTGTATTAAACCTTCAATATTTACCAATGATGTATATGAGAAATCGCTTATAGTTGGATCATCAGATGCATATACAAATGCACCCATAGATCTGCCTTTTCCTACTAGCTTTCTATTCAGTTCTTTGTCATCTGTTGCAGCTAAAATTAAAAAAGTATTATTGAATTCATCAAGAATTGAAACGTCCTTTACTCTCTTTTTTATTAATCTTAGTTTTCCATCATCACTCATTTTTTTGAGTTCCTTATTTAGTCTGCTAGTTATTACGGTTATATTGCATTCCTGATCTAACAAACCATGTACTTTACGTAAGCCTTCAGTGCCTCCGCCTATTACCAGTGCTTTTTTTTGGCTAACATTAAGATCCACTATCAACTAAATACACCTGATGTGAATTATGAATTTGTTACTCATGTCTTTATTTAATCATTCCATATGATTTTTTCCAATAATATCATCATTCTTTGGTCTTGACTAATTCTTGAACTCTTCAAACAATATCATATAGTATAAATACAATAACGTCGTTATATTTTATAATGACATCAAATGTGAATATGGATTATAGTAAGTATGACTTTAAGGATTCAACTGAGCTATACGTATATTTAAGTAAGAAAGGACTTTCAAGGGGAACAGTCGAGGAAATTAGCAAACTTAAAGATGAACCTGAATGGATGCGAGAATTTAGATTACGATCTTTTGATGTTTTTCTTAGCAAACCAATGCCAAATTGGGGTGGTGATCTATCCCATATTGATTTTCAGAATATCTACTATTATGCAAAGGCTTCTGAAAAGCAGAGTAAAAGCTGGGATGATGTTCCAGATTCTGTGAGAAACACATTTGAAAAACTAGGAATACCAGAGGCAGAAAGGAAGTTTTTGGCTGGAGTTGGCGCTCAATACGAATCAGAAGTTGTATATCATAATCTGAGAGAAGATTTGGAAAAACAGGGAGTCATATTTACAGATACCGATACAGCTGTAAAGAAATATCCTGATATTCTAAAAAAGCATTTTGGTAAAGTGATTCCACCTGAAGATAACAAATTTGCTGCA
>VBPR01000200.1 GCA_005877345.1 Nitrososphaerota archaeon | reverse complement strand
TGCGATCATTACATTTGAAACAGATGAAGGAAAGGTAACGTTTAAAAGAAGAACAGAGATCATGCCAAATCCTTCAAGGGAAGTATTACCACATCCCTATGATATGGATCTTAAAACTCTAAAGAAAGCTATTTTTAATTTTATGAATCAAAAGACGACTCTGCAGGGGATACTTTCTAATTCATTTCAAAAAATGTCTAATGATAAGGCTAAAGAAATTATTACAAGGGCTGGATTGCCCATAAAACCGGCAGACAAATATGACGAACACGAATTGATTAAGGTGGTTAATGTTTGCAAACATACGAAATTTCAGTCTCCAAATACAGACCATTTGAGCCCAATAGGGGAAAAAATTCTTACTGTTGGAATGACGTCTGAATATTCAATTATTCTAAATAAGGAAACAGTCAATTCTGGAAGTCAGACTCAGCTATCTGCCAAAATATTAAAACCAGCATTAACGGCTTATTCTTCAAGAATTTGCATTGTGAATAATAGGCCAACAATTGTAGAATGTGGAATTGCTTATGGAGGGGATATTCCCTCATTCAAACTCTTTAGATTTGCCAATAAAATTCCCCTTCTATATGATGAGGGTTCTGATGTTGCACGAGAAGTAATTTCTGAAGTGGGAATAAATAAAATGGGAATTTCAAAAAAGGAAGTTAAGGAACAATATTCTCATGTAGAAACAAAATCTGACAGGACTGTAGAATATCTTCCAATCCACATTTTCTTTCATATTTGTTCAACAAAGATACCGTATAAAACTGCAGGAAAAGAGAGCATCGCTTCAGAAGGCGATCTGAAAAAATATATGAAATCATGCCTATCAGATCTTTATAGAAAAGTAAGTGCTCAAATTAGAAGAGAATTAAAGTTAAAGGAGGACGAAAATAAACTAAGACTCTACAAACATTATATTCCATTCATAATAGATGCGATATCAGAATCAATAAAAATTGATTCAAAAAAGCTATCGATAGCATTTCAAAATTTGGCAGAAAGATACGTTAGTGGGGAATTAATAAATATTACTAAACAAATCATACCAGAATCGAACCAAAAAAGAAACCAAATCAACGATAAAAAGAACGCTGTTAACAACGATAACGGGAATGAAAATAACCTAAACAAATATGATATGCGAACTAGAGTCTCAAAAGATGGTAACAAAACTAAGTTAGATAAAATTAACGTGCACCGCAAAATTACTAAAAAATAACATGTAGATTTTCATGGCTCCAAAAGATAGACGACATCACGAAATAAATAATAAAATCAGGAAAATAATGAAAAACGTTGGCGATGATATTCTTATTGAAGGTATTATGCCAAGTCTTGAAATTCCAAAAGTTGGGTATGATAACACTGTTTGGTCCAATGAGAAGAGAATGCTTACCATGGGTAACAAGACAGTTCAGATTGGTCCTAATAGCTCAAAAAAAATACCAACATTTGCACAGTATCTAGTCATGGCAAATGCTGTAAGAAAATTGCTAGACGAAGAAATGGAAAGTACAATAAGAGGTATGTACTATGCCACCCTAAGCACTGTCGGTGATGAAAAGAATCAACAAAAATTCTGGAGTGGCCAGGATGATTCTGATGATGCAATAAAAGCAATAGAGCTCTTGACAAATGTTCCACGAGAGGAATTTTCTGTTACTTCCAAACCCAAAGGAATGATTTCGGGGCCCATAACTCTTAGCGTTGGAGGAGATTTGATTGATTGTAATCTTGGAAGCAGGGCAACATCCCAACTAATTCCTACAAATATTCGAGATCTTGAAATTGTAAAGGTAAAAGCAGATTTTGTGATGGTCGTTGAGAAAGATACTGTACTTAATAATATAAGAAAATCCGGTTTTATACAAAAATACAATGCGATACTGCTAACAGGATCAGGAGAACCAGATCGGGCTACAAGAATGATGGTTAAAATGTTAAATGAAAAGTGGAAAAAGCCAGTAGTTATTTTTGCTGATGCCGACCCATGGGGCTTGGGCATTGCATTACGATACAAAATCGGGAGCGAATCTTTAAGTTACGATAGTGACAGATTGGTAACACCAAACTCAAAGGTCCTGGGAATGATGTTTTCCGATATTTATGAATATAATATACCAAAGGTCGCTAGACTTGCTGCTACTCAAGAAGATCTCAACAGGGCAAATGATATGAAGAAAAAACCATGGCTCCAGGATAAACGATGGAAGAGAGAATTGAATTTGTTTCTAGAGCACAAAGAAAAATGTGAATTGGACGCTTTTTTCAAATATGGATTCAAGTATTTAGCTGATACTTATTTACCAAATAAATTGAGAGAAGCAGGGGTCATCTAGACTGATATATCCTGATAATTATTATCAGTACACCTATCAGAATCTTATCAAGTTAGTGGATCATTAGCCTTTACATCTTGCAAACTATATTTAGTTGATGGTCCCAAATAGAGACTAGCCTTATTATCACTATTTTTGGACTGGATTATACTAAGGTATGCTACGTAAATAAATCCAATAGTTTGTAATGCGATTAGAGGAACAAATATGGGATTCCCAGATAACAAAGATATGGCTATTGTAACGCACCCATAAGCACCAAAAAAGATCTCCAATAAAGTAGTTTTAGTAAATGGTAAAACGTATTTGTTATTTTTCCAATCTTGATTTTTTTCCATTATTCCAAACTTTGGTGTTCTTAAGAATTCATTCCTTCTTCCAAACAAGGCGTCAAATATAGCCACAGAATTGTTAATCGAAATTCCAGTTGCATAAAAGATCATGAACAAGTAATGAAGTGCTTTTGTTCTCCAATTCTCACGCCAAATTTTTCTAATCATTATCATATATGTTACTGGTCCCATTAGAAGATATATAACGAGCCCAACTGCTGGTGCCCAAGCAGTATCATATATCTGATAATTCGTCAGCAGCAGAATGGGAAATATGAGGAATTGTATTAGAAATAGGGGATTAATAATGTGCTTGGTTAATTGAATGAATATCTGAATTTTAGTATCTATCGGAAGTTTTCTATGAAATAATAGAATAATCAAAAGTTTCTTTGCTACCTGTACGGAACCTTTTGCCCATCTGAATTGTTGGCGCTTTGCAGCATTCATTTGGACAGGGAGTTCAGCATTTACAACTAGATTCTCGTCAAACATACACTTCCAACCTTTCATCTGTGCACGAAAGCTCAAGTCTAAATCTTCAACGAGCGTGCTGGTATGCCAACCACCTGCATCTTTTATACATATTGTCCTCCAGATGCCAGCTGTTCCATTAAAATTCATAAAAAGGTGTGTAAGGCTCTTCGCTTTTTGTTCTATAAAAAAATGAAAGTCCAAAGATACCGCTTGAGCTTTTGTCAATATTGAATACATTTCGTTAATGTGACCCCACCTTGCCTGAACCAGTCCTATCTTTGAATCGTCAAAATAGCTTAGGGCCTTTCTTAAAAAATCACTTGCAGGAATAAAATCTGCATCGAATATGGCAATGAATTCGCCCTTGGCAAATTTCAATCCTTCTTTGAGAGCTCCAGCTTTGTAGCCAGATCTGTTTACCCTGCGAAAAACGGTTATACTGAATCCTACTTTATTATATTTATCAACTAAAGTTCCAATAATATCTGAAGTTTCATCATCTGAATCATCAAGGACTTGTATTTCCAACCGTTCTTTTGGAAAATCTAACCTACAGATTGCGTTAATTAGACGAGCAGCGACGTATTTTTCATTGTAAATCGGTAACTGAATTGTTACTAACGGGCAAGTTTTAACATTATAATTCATTTTCTTTTTAATTTTGTGAGTTTCTGAATTCCTTATTGACATGTAACTCAGATAATTAAAATTCAAAGTGTAAACTGTCATTATCCAAGCTATAGCCATCAAAATGCAGTACAAAAATCCGCTAAATTCTGATATTATCTTCTATCACTCCCCATTGTAAAAATATACAAGTAAATATTTATAGGTTCACTGTAAGTCTAAGAATCCTATTGATTTCTTTGGAATATCTTTACGCACTGGGGAGGACAAACATTTTCACAGGCCATACAAAAAATGCAGTCTTTTTCTCTAATCATGAATGGTTTTTTTTCTGAAGCAGGATGTCCTGGTGTATCTATCCATTCAAATACATTTACCGGACAAGCCTCAATGCAGGCACCATCAGCAATGCAAATATCGAAATCTACTGTAACCTCTGTTCCCCAAATTCCAACCTGTCCTGGAGGATCAATTGGACCCCATACTTTTATTCCTTGATACGTTCCCGTTACCTGGCGTTTTGATTTGAAATCAGGGTCTATTGGACCTTCTATCTTTGAATATGAATTTCCTGTCCCGACAAGAGAGATGGTCGTATTTCCACCTGTCATTGCTGGAGGAGTCTGTGTAGCCGTTGTGGCAGAAGGTGGACTTGCTTGAACTTGAGGTTGAGGTACATTCTTGTCTAGAGCTTTCACATCCTGGGTGAGAGATGCCTCTCGAGATATTGGTTTCATTTTGAGTGGGGTCATTTCATCTAATTTTTTTAGTGCATCATCAGGTGATAATTTTTGTGACTTTTTAAAATGATCAATCAGTTTATCACCGATTTTAGTATTCCATATTATTGTGTCGATAATTATTTTTGCTTTAGTATCTGTTTTTTGTCTATAATTTTTAATCCAATAGTGATCACCAAAGTATTCCAAGGGCTTGATTTGATAAATAATATCTACAACGTCTCCTGTGACAATTTCAACTGTTATTTCTAAGTTTGCTTCAACCGCTTGTTTAGTTGTTGCATCAATACCGCTTTCTGTACCGCTTTCTGTCCATTTGTCTGTAACATAGATCCGATCTGCGTACGAATCAACCTTAAATCCAGAACTCTTTAGACTATTGATTATAGCACTAACATCAGAATGCCCTGTTATTTCAACCGGTATTCTGAAAATTCCTAATCTAGATCCATGTAAGGGATAGACCCCTCTTTTTGCCACCTCCGAAAGCATAACCCAAACGCGATCTCTCAACAGAGCGGACATAACTCAACTAATTTCGACATGTGCTAAAAGCATTTCGATCAATGTCTGATTGATAATTGTGCTAATTTCGATTTATTTCATTCAAATCAAGAATCTTATTATTTGTTTTGAATAATTCATATTTGGTGCTTCATTCCTGATGAAACTATTCGTGAAATTCAGACGGTATATAGAAACACGGTATTTTTATCGCATTTCTAATTCGCTTTACATACCAGTCCAGAATATATGACTGCATTTTTTCCACTTTTTAAAAGTGAAACATGAAATTAGAGAACAAATTATTTATCAAATATAGAGTAAAATGATCTTAAAAGTAGCCTGTAGTTGACATCACATTTTTGCATGTCCGAGGTTAACGAAAGGCTAACATTATTTCACACTGGTATGACCTATGTAAATACCTATTTAAAATAAAAAACCAGAATACAATCTATTATATGGTAGACTTTTAAGATACGATTCGTATATTTTTCAGATCTAAAGATTAGGAATGAAAATGAAATTGATTTCGATTTTCTTATTCATGTTCTTGTTCATAGAAACATATTTTGGTCTTCTGGTTCAATCCATATGTTCATATGATGTATGTTTTGCATTCACGTAACTAAAAGTTGCAACATGGAATGGAATTTACTAATCGATAATTAATTAAAAGCACTTAAATTATCAACCAAAAAAATATTCTGTTTATTGGGCCGATAGTTTAGCCTGGTAGAATACCTGCCTTGCATGTAAATGAAATTTTGTAGCATTTACAGAGGAAACGTAGGTGGTCGTGGGTTCAAATCCCACTCGGTCCATCTTTTGTATTTCTGACTAGAATATTTGCCTTTAAAGGTCTATTTTTAACTTTTTCAAATTTTTGTTATAGAATAAATTCACAGAAAGAAATTTCGCAACAAGATCCACATTTTTTTTTACTAATTGTTGTAACGCACCTCTAATATATCATGTATAGAAAAATCAAGATAATGAAAAATGTTAGTATGACAATTATTTTAATATCAGCACTTGCAATAACGCTGGTGTCGAATGCGATGTTTAACGGAATGCCACCAGCCAAGGCGGAGAACAGCAGAAATGAGCAAGATCATAAAGGACAAGTAAATACTGAAAGGCAGCAAATTAACAAGTGTGTAAAGAGTACCCCCTATAAGGATCTGGAATGTAATAATGTTCTTGCTTATGGTGTTGTATGTTTGCCCGGATCGGTATGCAAGTTAGAAAATTATGATGCACCATTCGAATTAATCACGCCCAACTAGAAGGGTTTGATACTCTTCTCACCAATAGCTGAGTAACTGAAATAAAATAGATTTTTGAAAATTAATTAATACAGGATACGGTTTGACTTGGTTTGTGAAAATTTTTTTAATAATAAAATTGCATTAAGTGTTTCATTCATTAAGAGTACAATTTCACTAATTATATGGATATAAGGTCGATATTTGGATCGATGCCACTCCACTTTTCCTTAAATAGGTTATAGGACCTGGGATAGCAAAAGTTATTTTTGGCTTTATTGTAGACAAAACATTGTCTTTTTTTGGCACTGGGAATAGTGGAAATATTGATAAAAAGAAGTATGAAAGTTTAACACTGAGTATACGACAAACTGTACTAGAACGCTCACATCATAGATGTCAAAAATGTTCTGTTAAATTTAGAGGAAGTAATGGTCCCTTTTTTGAACACATTAACGGGTCATTGAAAGACAACAGACCTTCAAACCTTAGATCATTATGTTGTCAAAAAGAAAGAGAGTAGAAAAGGATTTTTGGGCAGTATGCGTAACAATCTAGGTCAGATGTTTGGGAATTAAAAAGTAATAACTTACGTAGATTCCAGAAATAAATTTCTGTGTTCTTCACAGCAAAAATTTTCTATTTTCATAACACCCATGTTTGAGTTTCCCTCTACGTGGGGCCAACTTTCTCCATGAAAATATTTACCACAATATGCACAGGTATTTTCCAATTAGAAATAATTATGCTAGGTTCTTATAAACCACTCAATGGTCCACACGAGGCTATCATATTTAATAGATATATTCCTACAAAATTGAATTAAATTTATTATCGAAAACATATATTTGATAGTAAGAGCATTACTAAAAAGCGTTGAAGGATCATGAACAATTGGGCAGAGAAATTGCTCCAGCTATAGATGAAAAAAATATTATTCCTTACGAAAAATGGATCGTCTCTTTCTCGTATTCCAGAAAAAATAATATTAGAATATCTTATCGAGAATTTTTCGCTCAAGGTTTCTATGAAGCTTATGATATAGTTATGACTTTTGCCGAAAAACAAAATGTAGATGTAAAATGGTTTAAAGAAAAAAGAAATTGTGGAGGTATTATTTCCAACTATAAAATTACAAAACTAGAATCTTTTTGTACTTATTGTAATAGAAAGTTTAATCATGCCGACCCTATTCCATGCAAACATGCCAATTGCTACTCAATATTTTGTTCAAGAGAATGTTTGGACGATCACGTCATGTTACTACATAGAAGTAAGAGCTAAAAAACTGTAGTTATGTTAAATTGTTTGAGAATTAGATTTTGCTAAAATTAGCGTAATTAATTTTATTCTCAATTGGTCTGCCTTAAATTGATCTAGAAAGTGAGAGCTATAGTGACAGGGACTATCATCAAACATTTCTTTTATTATAAAACCAATAGTGACAAACTTTGAACTTAACCAATTCTTCCATGATCTAAATTCAATGTCAGATACGGGTCCTAGCAAATCATTTATTATTTCTGTAACAATAGTTAGAGTTCCCTTTTCTTTCAATTTCTTGTAGATGTTTTTATACAATAAGATCCATTGACTTTCCATACTTTTGTCTATGTAGCTTGGTGGTGGGAGCACAAAAATAAACTCATCTACATAATCATCTGGAAAATATGAAAGTGCGTTTTCAAAAGAATCATTAATCAAGTAAATATTTCTCCCTCTCAATTTATCGCGGGCCTTTTGAATTTGTTTGGGATCGATCTCAATACCTACATAGCATGTGTTTGGACTATTACTGTATTCAAGAATCTTCGCTAATAATTGGCCATCACCCACTCCTAGTTCTACTAATACTTTATCAAAAGTAGATATCATTGAAACGATACTGGTTTGGGAACACAATATTTAATTCTTTATTGTTGCGGTCTTAATAATTCAGATTCAAGCAACTGTTGTACGAGTTGAACTACTTCTTGTTCGACCTGCTGCCTTGATAATCCCAATTTGGATGAAAAATGATCCGCTAACTGAGTAATAGTTTTTGTTCCCTCACAACTATTCCAAAAATCAACGATTGCCTGATTGACCATAAATCTCTGCTCTTTTTCATTTTCAAGAATTAACGAACCATCCTCCTGTGTAATCAACCTGCCCTTTTGCAACGGTTGGTACTTTTCATAATCAACTTGAAACCTCAATTTTGGTTTTTCAAATCCTAGTTTCTCTCTCACCGAAGGTTCTATTCTTTCTATATTCCAGGGTGGATCCCAGACTATTGAGACATTAATGTTGCCTACGCCATCAATTTTTCCTATATATCTCTTAACATCACTAACCAGGGTATCATGAAGTGGGCAACCCCTTGTCGTCATTGTCATTTCAACATCGACATCGTTTGATTCATTTATGTTTACACCATAGATTAAACCCAAATCCACTATATTGACTGGGATCTCCGGATCCATGCATTTCTTTAATACGGA
>VBPR01000199.1:8761-13756 GCA_005877345.1 Nitrososphaerota archaeon | reverse complement strand
GAAATCAAATTTGACATATTTGTGATATTTGTAACTGTTTAATATATTCAATAGAAGATTTGCTTGTGTAGTTTTTCCCGCCTTATCAATTCCTTCAATAACGATAATCTTACCTCTATCCAAATACATAGTTTGAAAAAAATGCCATAAATAAAAAGTATATTAAAATTAATCATCATAGAAATGGCAATCTGAAAACGAATTTAACGATTAATGGTTGTCATTTAAACTGAGGGCTTTTTGATCGATCTGTATTATAGATTGTCATTCATTCATAAAATAATAGGCAAGGAACTCTTTTAACCACAGTCAATATTCCCCTCAAAGGTTCCCTTCCAACCCGTATCAGCTCGTACCTGGATCTTTCCTTTTCCGCAATCTCCATTAATGGTAATATCTGCTTTCTTGTCCAAACCGCAAATATTGCTAGTTGTCTCTTTACCTCCCAGATCATAATTTTTTTTATCTATCTTTCCAGAATCAAGATATCCGCCATTGCTGGCCTTATCCACAACGACTTCCCAACTGCCATAGATAGGAGCGTCCTTCTTAAATGCACTAAATGAAAGTTCTCCCCTCTCTAATTTCCCATCAGGACAACTGATTGTACCATCTGCATTTCCTGAAGTTTCTGTTGCATGGGCTACACTAGTAACAGAAAAGATGGTAATGATGAATAGTATTAACAATTTCACTCCAACTTTACCATCCAAATTCATGACTCTGTGTTGAAAAGAAAATAATTTATATATTATGTAGAATGATTCCAGATCATAAATAAGATAAAATGAGATGAATCATTTAGTAACTCCTTTATGCGGATAATAAGCTTATCATATATGATTATCAATTGTGATTATCTTTCATTAGACTTATTTTTATTAGTTTTTTTAAACAATTGATATAATAATTACTATGATTAGTAGTTAGTTTTACAAATTTTATATTCTAAAATACAATTTTTATATCTTCAAGTTATTATAAAAGATCCATGAAATATCTTCCAGACTAAAATGGCACAGATGCCGGCTCTAATTCCAAAAGAAGTAGAAATCCAGAGGCTAAAGAAAATTTACATCATGGTTATCATGCTGGGTTCAATCGCAGCATCGGTAGAGGTAGATAACTTTGTTGATGGATCTCTTCACCAAACCGCAATTAGAGACAGTGCATTTACACCAGCTCATTGGTGGTTATACAGCCACTTTATAGCCCTACCGTTAGGTTGGGGATTTGTGGCAATGTATGACAGAAGGGTACCTGCGTTAAGAGGACCTGGCAACTCAATGAACACTGGTTTAAAGATAACCATCATAGGCTATCTTGCAACCATGTTTACAATTGGTGTAAATGAAATGTGGCACTTTTGGTTTGTGGAAGAAATTTTCGCAGTCCCGAACCACTGGATGTTTAACATGGGAGTTGTAGTAGCTTTCATGGGTGCTCTTGCATATGTAGTAAGAGTATATGCACGTCTAGTAGAATTGGGTGCTGAAACTCCAGGAAAGAACCCATACGTGGCTGAGATGTACAAGCTTGCACTTGAAGGAAAGCTGTACAGTAGATCAATTCCATAAGCTGATTGTGACAAAGCTGTCAACAAAAGCAGGAAAACGACTTACTACCTTTTTTTTCTTTTTTTAATTAAGCAAATCAGTAAATAGTTTATTATTATTACGAATAAGCATCCTAGATAAACGAATAAACGAATAATTTGCTGATGGAAAGAAAATGAAATTTCGAGTGACTCTTGAATTTGAAAATATTCTTATATACAAAATGCGTTATAGAGATGATGTCTGATTCTGTAGTTTCTCTACGAGTATACGAAAATGAAATTCAAGATAAAGACAGAGACATTGTAAGAATTGATCCAGATATCATGCAGATTTTAAATATATCTGACGGTGATTTTATTGATGTTATTGGTCTCCAAAATGGAACTACGATAATTTGTCTTTCGTTGCATCCTTCCGATAAAACTGAAGATAAAGATAATAAAAAAATAATTCGAATTGACTCCAAAACAAGAAATTTGATTGGTACTGCAATTGGAGATACCGTCACTATAAAAAAAGCTATTCTGACTGAAAAAGGAAGCAAATCCACAAGTCAAAAAACCTACGATGCATCTGATGGGGTATCAAATTACATAACAATGACTGGATCATGCGTTAATTTTGAAAAAGACCGTCCAAAGATAATGGAATTCCTAAGGTCGCTTGAGAAAGAAGTACATTTGGACAATAATTATTGCAGATGTTATACTAGTGGCAAAAAAACACTTGGGTGGGATTTTTTTGAAATTTCTGTAGATTCAAGATTGGTAAAAAAATTGATTGAAATACACCCTGAAATTAACAAGCAAGAATCTGCAAGCTTGGAAGAACGATTTGTTCTGTGGCTGCACGCAAAATTTAAGAAAAGCAAGCTTAATTATTACCTGAAGGTAAACGAGATTCCTTACGAATCTGTAACCGGATTTCGACTAAACCCTAATGATTTCAGAGACGCTGAAGATATGGAAAATATGCGCTAGACTAAATTTTACTATCCCAATTTAAATTGAAGATCCCTGACAAAATTCAAGAATACTTAAGTGAAAAAACTGATTCACAACTGGCTCTCATAGGTTGCAGGACTGATGACACTAATACTAGAATTTCATATGATTGCTGTGAATATGATATTGCTGTCATTGGAGAAAACGATATGGGTTCGGGCAATAAAATCATGCAAGTTGGAAATTACACGTTGGAATTTTTAGATTTTCCAAAATATAATCATAGTGAGATTTCACTTTTGAATATGGTAAAGCTAAAAAATAAGACAAGTAACTTGTTGGTTTCCCAGGATCAGCACTCTACTCCAAAAACAGATATTAAAAGGATATTTATTGCCGCAGGAAAACGTCGTGCTGTTGATTCTCTCTTTAGTGTTTCCAAAAATGGTCATACAAAAGCAGAGTTAAATTCGGCTTTGAATCTAAAAATAGCTGCATACGATCTCATTGAAGGTATTCTTTTAACTTCAGAGATTAGGCCGATGCCCATTCATGAAATGTACCAGTTACGTCAGCTTGAAGTGCGTAAAGACTTCATCAATGAAGCTATTCAACTTTGTATTGAATGCTTGGGAATAGAAAGGGCTACAAGAACCATCATAAATCGATCCTACAAGGCCCTAAAGGAAATTCTTAAAGAAAGATACGACATTGGGTTATTACAGTCAAAAATTGAATTTTTAGTGCAGCATGGCTTAATTGCAGATTGTTATTACTATATTGGGAAGCTAGTCTGCAATCATCTTGAAAAAAAAGATTATGCTTATCAACTCAATTATCACAAGCTTAACAGCCTAGCTTTAGACCTGACAAGTGATTATGAAAATATAAACAAGAGATCTAAACTGATAAAAATTTACTGCAAAAACCTGTTGAAAAATTAAGTGACAGGAGCAACCAAAATTGGTTCGATCTCCTTTACCCTTCTTGCCCTTAATTTTGCCTTGTATTTCAGGTTTCTGGGCTTTGTTCTAAGTCGATATCCACAACATGGGCACCATAGTCCATCCCATTTTATGAAAATTTCACATATCTGGCATCGTTTTTGACCGCTTACATATCTTCCTGAACCGACCGGCTTTTGGGCTTTGTGACGTATACATATTCCTTTGCAAGTCATCTTTCCTTCCATATATAAGAAACGCCTCAAGTATTTAAATATGAACATTAATTTTACAATTTTTTGAATTTTCCTAATTTATTTTATCAAATTTTTACATATTCGAGAAAATAAAATAAAAAAAGTATATTATTTTTTAACTAACGTTTATAGATTTTGTCTGAAAGGCTTCATTCATTGTAAGATATTCATCTAGTCTCATCTTAATGTCATCTGGTTGAGTATCATCCATACCTGAAAATCCAGCATCAAATGAAATCTTGTTTCCAGATACATTCACATTTTCAATTTCCATGTCTGCATAGATATTTGCCAATTCGTCTACCCACTCTTTGCCTTCGTCGTCTTTTACTCCGTTAGTATCTATGGATACTTTACACATTTTAGTCAGTCAAATTCACCTAAACAAAAGTTAGATTGGATATTAATAAAGTTGACGCATTGTGTTTGCCATCCATCTGTATGGATTTAAACGTTAATTGCACTCGGTCAAGCTTGTTCAATTCCCCATAATTTGACAAGCTCTTTTTCAAACTTTGTGAATTGTTCATTGCTCAGAGGCTCACAGCAGTTTTTGTGCGACGGAACTACTTTCATTCCTACTAATTTAAAATCTACCTCGTAGAAGTGAACCTTCGGACAATCACACATTAGCTATTTGTGCTCCATATATCTCTTATTAGTTTATCTAACTCATAGTTTATCTAAACTCAGATACTGATACAGGCGAGCTAATTAGCTTGCATTGCCGATAGGACAGTAAAAGTTTATGAATGGATTCTCGTTTATTTGAACTATGGGCATGAATCAAAATCAATTCTCCTTATACAAACCAATCATGATGTTTGTATTATTTTCAGCCATCTTGCTTTTTTCGCAATCTAGCCTGAACAATGCATTAGCACAAGGCAATAATTTGTGGTATGTTGGTGATGGAGCAAAAAAGGGCATGTATCTAACTTACAAGATTCAAGATCAGGATACAAACGCTGGCCGGCCATTTTATATGACAATTTATTTTAAAGATTACAACAGTACTGGAAAGTATTGGATAGCACCGACATTCATCGTAGATGAGGGTCGTGTAATTAATGGAACATTTAATTTAAGTGATCTAGATTTGACCGCACTGGGATCTTCAAAAATCCCTCAAGAGATGAATAAGTATAGAAGCGGCTATTCAAATTCTTTAAAATGGCTTTCATCATTTGTTTCAAAACCCGGTCAATCCCTAACTGCACCATATTGGGGCAAAATAGCTTCAATAGGTGGCTCCCCTATTTCTCCCTCAGGGAAAGCTACAGTCACGACA
>VBPR01000199.1:861-8516 GCA_005877345.1 Nitrososphaerota archaeon | reverse complement strand
TCAGCCTCACATGGGATCCTATTACAATAAAGACTGGTAATAATACTAAATTTGGAATAATATTTTACGATGATAAGAAGCAGAACATAGTTACAGATGTGGGATATAATTTTGCCGTTGTCGACTCTAAACAACAACTCATATACGGAAAAGATGATCAACTGGCACCCGATGGAACTGCTGTACAAAACGTAATCTTCCAGAAGCCAGGACCAGCGACTGTAAAGGTACTGATAACACAAGCTGGATCAGGTGCAGCAAGCAACTTTGTAGAAACGGGTCTATTTGACATAGTTGTTCAGTGACTTTTTTAACATTTTAAAATAGATTATATTATATTTTTTTAAAGTCCTTTACGGTAAAAGCGATGACTCCAAGAAGAATAATCTTTCTAGCCTCAGGAATATTTGCAGCAGTAGGAATTCTAGTAAGCGTAGTAATAATAGCCATAAACGGTGGATTTTCAGGTGGCGGTAGCGGTCCTTCAATTTTCAATCCGCCTACGTCAAAAGATATGTGGACAATAGGCAGTAACATTGAAGATAGGAGAAATGTCAAACCTCACAGACTCGATAGTTTCAATGAAGTTTCACGATTTAAATGACAAATGGAATGTAACTTTCGCTATCAAGAATGGCAGCACAGTCAAAGAAATTAATATGAATCTTACAAAAAACCAACTCCTGCCTAAGGAACCAATTATTGCTAATAAGCAAAAGATACTTTCACCGGTAGAATCATCCATACTAGCAATTCGAGATATTGCTAGGGAACCCAAATATCTTGTTGTTGGTGCAGTATGGGACAAGATAACTACTAGCTCTTCAGCCGTGGATGAGAGAATTGCAAGTAAAGATTCTATCTCTACTCCTGCAGGACCCTTTAATGTTTACGCACTTGAATATCAATTGGGAAATTCAACAAGCAGGATTTATTTAGATAAGGATTTACCTCTTCCAATAAAGGCCAAAGTCTATGATGAAAATGACAAGATTTTATACGAATACGAACTTCAGAGCAAATCAAGATGAAATAATAATGTTTTTAAGTTTGAATAATCAAATAGCCCAACTTGCAGGATATCGGCATCAGATAGCATTTTATAATCCTATTGTAGTGACCATTACCAAATGATTGAAACACTGAAAACTGCATGCATGGAAGTTAGAAAGAGTGTCAAAGACCTAATTGGAACCGCAGAAGGTAACACAAAAATGAGTCTTGGAGCTGGTGGGGATATTTCAAGAAAAATAGACTTAATAGCAGAGGAAAAAGTAATGGAGACGATAAAGCAATCTGGCACAAATCCTACAATAATTGGAGAGGAGTGTGGAACTATCAAAGGTAACGATGGTGGATTTATTATTATGGATGCTATTGATGGAACAACCAATGTCACAAGGTCTATTCCCTTTAATTGCTGTTCTCTGGCCTATGCTACAGATACTAAGTTGACCTCTATTGTAGATGCAGCTATAATAGATTTTGCAACAGGCGACCTATATTATGCTTCAAAAGATAAGGGTGCCTTTCTAAATGGTAATAAAATAAGTGTACGAAAACCTGAGAACATAAAAGAAGATGAAATCATTGCAGGTGTCAATATCTCTGGAATCTCACAGGAACTATTACGTTCAATAGGTCCAGTTTTTACAAAACTAAATCATATCAGAGTATTTGGCGCCAACGCTTTAGAACTATGTTTTCTTGCTAGAGGATACCTAGACATGTTTATGGATTTTAGAGGCAAGATTAGGCCAACCGACATGGCTGCTGCCTACCTCATAGTTAAAGAGGCTGGCGGACTAATCCTTGATAAAACTGGAAATACTTTTGACTCTGAATTATCATTTGGTAGTAGATTTTCGTTTATCGCCCTGTCTGATATCAGAATCTACGATTTGCTTGCGCAAGAGTTTAAATTTCAATAAAAAAGGCGCCCGGGCCGGGATTCGAACCCGGGTCGAAGGAGTGACAGTCCCCCATACTAGACCGGACTTTATGTTTCAAGGGTTGTCCCATTGAAACTCTATACTACCCGGGCGCACTGAAAAATTTCCTACTCTACAATTAATATGTTTTCTTAAATTCATTTAGCAATTTACCATACTAAAATAAGTTGTCGTATATTCACAAATGGCTAAACATTAAATATACTACGATACACGCTATTCAGAAATATGGGCCCGTAGCTCAGCCAGGTAGAGTACCGGACTTTTATCATATCGGAAGAAATCCGGCTGTCTCGGGTTCGAATCCCGACGGGCCCGTACTATAACATGTATTTATATGGTTCCGTCGAGAAAAATATTGAGTTGATAGATTTAGAGGCGAGTCCATACTCTAGATTTGAATATGGCATAAAATCAGAAACAACAAAGCAAAAATATGTAAAAAGACTGGAACTATTTTTTGACTTTTATAGAATTGAAGGAAGTACTGTGGAACAGAAGTCAGAAAATTTTCTAAAGGTTATCAAATATGGTAAAAACACACAGAAACTAACAGATCTGATTATGAGGTACATGTCATATCATTTGAACAGAGCACAAAAAAGGGAAATATCAAGGTCAACGGTACGTAACTATTATAAACCAATAAAACTATTTTGCGAAATGAATAATATTGTTCTCAATTGGAAGATCATATCAAAAGGCCTTCCGCCTGCCCCTGAGAGTTCCAATGACCGTATTCCCACATTAGATGAGATAAAAGAGCTTATAAAATATCCAGATAGAAGGATAAAACCAATAGCTCTAACGATGATAAGTTCTGGAATACGAGTGGGTGCATGGGAATGGTTGAAATGGAAACATATAATTCCTCTTTACGACGAAGAAAAACGCCATATTGGTGCAAAAATAATAGTTTATGACGGTGAACCTGAACAGTACTTTTCCTTTATTACACCAGAGGCATATATTTCATTGAAGGATTGGATGGAATTTCGCGAAAAACAAGGTGAGGGAATAACACGAGAATCATGGCTTATGCGTGATATTTGGAATACTGGAAGAATAATATCTAATGTAAAAGAATTAAATCTTAAAGGAGCATCTGGTTTAATATCAGTACCAAAAAAAGCTGATTCCAACGCAATAAGACAAATATTTACAAGAGCATGGAAAATCCAAAATATTCGTGAATTGCATAATCAAAGAAGACACGAATTCAAATCAACTCACTGTTTTAGAAAATATTTTGAAACCAATGCATTAAATTCTATGAAACTCCTCAATGTTAAGATATTAATGGGACATGACACTGGTCTGGAAAAATCGTATTATAAACCCGCGGAAAAGGAGCTTTTACAGGATTATTTACGTGCTATAGAGTTCCTAACTATTCAAGATAGCGAAATGAAACTAACCAAAGAAGTTGAAGAATTAAAAGAAAAAAGTAAAGAAAATGAATATATCATACATGGAAAACTTGGGGAGAAAGATAAGCAAATTGAAGAATTAATAAGGAAGCAGGAAAAAACAGATTTGCTTATACAATCGCTTATTGATTCAGGACAATTAAAACCGATTCAGAAAACTTCAAATAAATGACGTATTGAAGGACGATTTTGATACTATAGTCATACAAAAAAATAGAATGCCCCATTGTAAAAAACATAATAGTAATCCCTTGCCTCATGATTCTTGACATAGAGAGAGGCCCATTGATGAGCCCTTGCTTCCAGCTGCTTCTTCAGATGTTCCGATGTGCTTATTGACGACACTAGCTTGAAGTCCTCCTCGAATGTCCGTTGTCTCGATTCTATGGGGAAAACAGATTTACAAACTCTAAACGCCTTATCCTTATTGAATTTATTAATTTTCATGGCGTACAGAGTGATGGACTTTCCGTGTCTGATGAATCTAAAAATTAGACCTGAATACAATAGAAGCATGTAAATGTGATTTATAGCTTTTTTATTTGCCAATACTTTTTTTATATCGTTATCAAGCTCTGTTATTTTATGCGAGTTCCTCGGTCCTGGTAAATGTTCTGTTTTGAGGTCATGTACAATTTTTCTACCCGGTTTATTGTTATTGTATTTTTCATTCGACGGTTCCGAGATACCTAACCTGTTGAGAGAAGCAAATAAAAGTGAGAGCTGTTCGCTCCGCATTCCCCTAATAAATTCGGGCATTTCACCTCTGATATCGTGTTGAGTAATCTATCGGTTGCCATTTTGTGTTGCACAGAATCCATAATTGAGGAAAAGGCCAATCCAAAATCATATTCTTTTGAAATATGCCTTGCGAGTTTCTCTGGGTTATCGTTAATTATTTTTGAAATGAGTTTTGCCGTTCCTATTGATATAATCTCAGTATATAATTTCATGTCCTTTTCTGAAATTGAATTTGGAGCCATATCGCTAGTGATTTATTTAGTTTTATTCTTAAATTTATTCATTCTGCATCTTGTACATGGTTCATAACTACAAATCGTTAAGCAAAAGACACACAGTAACTCTGGACGATGTAGTATATTCAAGATTAAAAACAACTGGCAAATTCGGAGAAAGTTTTTCAGCACTAATATCCAGAATCCTAGATGAATTACAGGTAAGAAATTCCTCGGAGTTATCCTAAATGATACAACAATCCATACCCTTTCACAGTAAACATTGTGCTAGCAATCAACACCAAGTTTGTTACGGTGCATGGACTGGCTTTGGGTTTGAAGTTTATTGTGATTGTTACTGTCATAAGAGAAAAAATAATGCGGCAGATGGTTTTGGAAGCCTAGATTCTGCTGCACCATATCAAGTCTCACTGGAGGTTACCAAAGAGATTGACAAGTAATATGTTATTAAATGAAGATAAAAATAAAGATTTTGGTTCAATTGTAGGTAATTCTGAATGTACTACTAGGCCCCACGCCTCTGAAAAAGCACGAGTTGAATGAGCTTTGACAGTATCTGCAGAATCACAATTAATAAAACTTCCTAATAATAAACAGGTTGCAAAGCCGCTTGATTCTGTTATGGCAAATTATCAAAAAGCCATGAAAGCGGAATGTCTGTTATTTGGTCACGAACGCGATATAGCCGAATCAGTTTACTCTAGGGGGGATAATTAAAATGCGTTACAAAAACTCCGACCCTTTTGAAAAGAAAAAAGCGGCAGAAATCATAGTTGAAATGCTAGAGTTATACGATAATAAAATTCAGGACTGCGTGAAAAGGAACTTCTACAACAAGCAATTTGGAATATTATCTAGAGAATTGCAGTATGATGTTAGTGATGGATTAGCGAAGGCATTCGGGCAAAAACTTTCAGGAATCCATTTTGATGATACCGGGGTTACCGATGACAGTAGTAAAACTCCATCTGAATACGACATGTTTTGGAACAATGATGTAAATCAGAATTCGGATTCCGATTCTGATTCGGATTCCGCCAAGAAGGGCAATGTCGATAAAGATGATTGATATAAATCATGCATCATTTAACGATGCGGCTGACTGGTGGAGAAATGAAGTTGGTGTGAACCCTATACCTGCATGTACTAGGAATAAGAGACCAAAAGTGGAATGGAAACAATTTCAAGATAAACCCATTCCTCCAGAGCTGCACGACCTTTGGAAAAAAGAGGGCATGTTCAATGACGGCATTATGATAATAGTTGGTAAAACATGGCACAATGATAGAAAGAAAGGTCTGTATCTCATAGCCCTCGACTTTGATAACAAACTAGGGAGTGATGAATTTTGTACTGCAAACAGTACAGAATCGTTGGAGGAATTGGCAGGCTCTATGCTGATAGAACAACATGCCGACGAGGCAAGGGCACACATTTATTTTTACTCAAAAAGACCATACAAGAAACTTAACCGTACAAGTGATTCAAAAGTTCCCCAAATTGAGATAAAGGGTACAGGCGAACATGGGCTAATGTGTGTCACACCTTCGCCACACAAGAATGGTACTAACTATGAAATCATCGGCGACAGCTCAGCATTTGTAGACCAATTCCAAATTCATGACAATATAGACAAGCACATTGATTCTATTTTGAGTAAATATGATATTCCATATCTCTTCAAATCCAACAATGGCGATAAAAATAGAAATAATAATGCCACTGATGGCTTTTTCAAATTTAATCCCGATGAAAAAATCAAAAAAGGTTCCAGACATAACTTCTTAATCAAATATGCTAATTCTCTGATAAGGAGACTTCGCAAAAGTACGCCACTTGATGCCATTGAAATTTCAGTTGAATATATGAATAAAACATACTTTGAAGAACCGTTACCAGATAAAGAAGTCGAACAAATCTTTAACGATTGCATGGACTTTATCAGCAAACAGATAGACGAAGAAAAAGATCAGGTAATTAGTTCATTCCCAGAAATAGCAAACAATATACATTATCAGCTAAGCAAGATGCCACCAAAATACATCATAGCTTTCAAAGACATAAAGCAAGTGACCGAGGTAACTATCAAACCAAAATCAAAGGAGAAAGGAGGATCTAGTATCAATACCTTATACTTGTTTGATAATACGACGTACCTCGCTTGTATCCCTACTAGGATTGTACGACACAAAAACCCGCTAGCATTTCTACAAACTACTCAGAAATACACAATGACGTTCACAGACAAGGCGGGAGAAAAACATACGTTTAGCCAGAAAACACTGGCTGAAATTGTGCAACAACTTCGAGATTTGGGAAAAGTGCTTAGTGATGGTGCAGATAAGGCACTTAATGCCTTGTTACAGACATATATTGAAAATAAATTCATCGAGGATAATGAGGAGACTGACTATATCGGATTTTTCAAGGATAAGGACAAATGGTACTATTTTTGCAAGTAATGTAGACATTAAGCAGCCTTGTTTAAGCAAATTGGCTGATGCAATCGCTTGTCTTGAAGAATTGAAAACATACTATGATAATAGGCTAGATTTGCTGGCCACCACCATACTCTGGGCCATGATAGCACCTGTCATGTTTATCCTAAAGCAGATGTCATGTTTATCCTAAAGCAGAATAATCGTTTCCTAAAGTTACTACATTTCTACGGATTCCCTAATGCTACAAAAACAAACACTGCAAAAGTAATACTAGCCCTAGACGGTCACCAAGAAGATCCAAGATTCTTGTTGGTCTTTTCAAGATTCGATACTGAAGCAAGGATAGGGGAGGCATTAAGACATACCACATTTCCAATACTGGTAGACGAGATGAACCTTTCTGATCCGAAAATGCGCTGGTTGGTTGACATCCTAAAATCGATTGTTGAAAGTCTAATAACAAGAAGTAAATTTCCAAACAGTAAGGCTGGCGGTACAATAGATATTCCTGCCTTATGTCTTCCTATTTTGGTAGGCAATCCTCCACCTCCGTCACATGATTCAGCATACATGAAGCGTACTATAGTACGATATTTTTCCCAATCTGAAACTCGCAAGGATGACGATCCGCAAGCAGTGCAGTTCAGGGAATTCATGCGTGCGAACTTGAAGCGTTTGAAGGCACTTGGAGATTTTAGAAATTGGTATCTCATGAATAATCAGAAAGAAATCCTAGATGAGGAAGTACTTCCACCTCTAGAACTTGGCTTGAAAATTCTAAAAGCAGCTTTTGCAACTGCTGGAAAAGATGTTCCAAACTGGTTATTAGAGAAAAGATTACCTGAGGACCAACTT
>VBPR01000199.1:0-816 GCA_005877345.1 Nitrososphaerota archaeon | reverse complement strand
AGTACATTATTGAACACTTCAGTAAGGGTATACAGGTTTGGAGACAAGAGCTATTAGATAAAAATAATAATGAAGAGAAACTTGACTTGCCTAAGTCTACAACTGGAAGACTTGAAAAACTGGCAAAAGATAACCTAATACCCCACGTAAAATGGGCACCACTAAGACATGGAGTTATTATCCGTGCGGGCATACTAACGGAATTATATAATCATGGAGTTACCCAGAAGCAGCTGCCAAATCTAAGGGCTTTGGCTAACTACATGAATGCAGAGTACGGAAAACATAGTGGCAAAATGTGTATTTTTGCTGATAGAGCTATATTGACAAAGTACTTTGATGAACAAAATGATCTAGAAACAGGAGATGAATAAAGGGGAGTTAGGGAGTTGGGGAGTCCCCTAGGGGTATGAACCAACCAAAAAAATCTTTCGGGAGTCAGAATTTCTAAATATGAATATTAAGATAAATCCAGATTACGCAAAATTAGTACTTCCACTTTGTGAAGGAGAATATCAAGAGCTAAAACAGTTAATAAAACATAATGGTCTATGGCATCCAATCACGGTAAATAAGAAACGTATAGTACTGGACGGCCAGCATAGGTACAAAGCATGTCAGGAGCTTGGTATTCAAACCAGAATAGAATACAAAAACTTTGGATCTATTTTACAGGAAAAGCTTTTTGTCATAGATTCGGGGTAAGGTTAAAAAGACTTTATCAAAACGTAGAGGTACAAATAAATTGAAATTAGATGATGACCCTGAAATTGATTCCTTGTTAAGAATCTATGGCGATAAAGTTCGAGTTATAAA
>VBPR01000198.1 GCA_005877345.1 Nitrososphaerota archaeon | reverse complement strand
ATGCTGATGTTTGTTTCTGCCTACTCGATGCACCAGATAAAGAATCTGTTGAAAAACATCATACGAAAGCCAATGTCAAATGTGAATGGATAACCGAAGTTAATCTAGCCAAAAAAGAGTTTTAAGCCAATAAAATATTTTTTTTGATTTGGGTTAAATCTTTGTAAAATTAGTAGTTAGTTATTGGTAAAATATCGAACATCACGTTAGACCTTCAACGGGAGCAAAGCCATGATAGTATGGGATTTGTCCCAACTCGTCCTTCGGTGGAATCTCTGCAATGGATATTAGGTGACCTTCGGGATCCTCAATAATTGCATGCTTTCCGAATGATTCTTGGGTAATCTTTTTATAGAATTTGACATGCTTATCTTCGAGCTTTTTACATACAGATTCCAGATTACTTACATTAAATCCGAGTAACATATTCGAAGATCCTTTCTGTTTGATTCGTGCAGGATGCAATGCTAGTACGGCACTTTGGCTTTCATTCTGGAATTCAACCCAATCTGGTGACTGGTTCTTTATTTTTAGTTCAAGAGTATCTCTATAAAAAGACATACATTTTTGTAAATCCTCAACTAAAAGAATTGCGGCGCCTAGTCGTTTGAACATTGACTAGTATCTTGTTTTTAAGGATTTAAATTTGATTCGATTTACATGACCTTTTTCTTTAATAATTTTCAGAATTTAGCTGAATAAATCAAGAAGAAGGCAATAATCATCTCAATGTTAAATCCTAAAATAGACAACTATTATTGGGCAGACATGAACAAAAAATATACATGCTCCTTTCATAGAAACAAAAACGGTAGTAGAAAAGATATTTCACAGTAGTAATTAAATTGGTGAATTGAACAAGTCATAATTTTAGAAAAGGTATTATGTTATGTTGTCTTACAAAGAATGTGCTTAGCTATCGCAGACGCTTTGTGAATGTAGTGGGTGAAGCTGAGGAAGCGATATGTGATTATCGTACATGTCGTCACAAGCTTTCAGAACATGGTTCACCAAGTCGTACTTGTAGATGCTCTCATCCAAGTAACAAGGCAATTGGAATAAATTCTCCATAACTATGGTCACTTACTTTTTATCTAAATTTTATCGAAATTTTAGGTAAATAATAAAAAATTTCTACTTGACTTTTTAAGCAATATATAAACAGAAATGTTCTCGAAAGAGGAATATAACTAGCTATCAAGCGATACGAATGTAATTAATGTTACTTGATTTGTGATATTATAGTATTCAGTAAAGTATTTTTATCTTACAGCATAATGGGAATTTGCTCACTTCAGTCTATTCATGACAGAATCAACTTTCTGATCCAGATTTTGTTCCTTGTCCAATCTTTCGTCTATATGCACAATAGAAATAATCCTCTGAATTCCGGAAGACTTTACAGCTTCATGGGCAATATTTATTGCATTCAGAATGTCTACCATATTATTAGACTGAATTTGAGTTCCAAGAGGGGTAAGCGTTGCTTTGAGATCTTTGATTCCACTAATTGCATCAAAAGCCAAAGCTATTTCTTTACTCATACTTGTTCCAGAACCAGTACCGACTGGAACCAAACTGATCTCTGCAGTAATCATAGTGTAACTTTATTCACGGTAAGAAATTATTTAAGTTCTACTGATTTTCAACTGTTATTCGATAGAAAATAAAAAAAATCTATCTCCAAATTGAAGTTGATTTTTTAAGACAAGCACTAGATATTTGATTTAATTATTCTATTGTTCTATTACTGAACGATGGAATAAAATCAAATCTATTATTGTGTTTTATTTAGAACCAATTTGTTAGTTATGGAATTTGATAATGGAGCAGTCTTATTCAAATCTGTAAACAACACAATGGTGTTAATTGATTGAATTGTACTATTTGGTAAACTGGTAACAAATTGCTGAAAACCACTTTTATCTACCTTGAATCCGTTTGGAATAGAGGTTGTTTTGAGTAAAGTCCCATTGGGTGTATATATTTTCATGGTTCCACTAATTTGTTTACCGACTGTAGCTGGATCAGAAACCGAATATGTAGTAGTTAATTTAACTTGCTGGACGTTCTTGCCTGGAAGTATTATAAATTGCGAATCGCTTACCTTGAGAGCAATCTCCTTACCATGATTTGCAAATACAGATTGCTGTACACTTTGAAGAATAAATAAACTAATTACGATAAATATGACAATACCTCTACAGTGTCTTGTTTTCTTATTCAAATTCCAATTCATTCAGATACTCACCTTTTTAATCATAGAATATGATTCGAACTTTTAATTCAAACCGGACATATATTAACGATAGAAGATAGAGAATTTATTCTAATTGTCTAATAGTTTATAATTATTCATTTTGGCCAGAATAAATCCTTCATTTGAGCCTGAGTACTGGCAGCACCAGTAAAATCACAGCCAGACCTCCTAGCAACCAGGCTATTTCATATCCGAGCCGGTTGACGATAATTGAAAATAAGACTGGGATCCAGAAAACACCGAATAATGAGATACCATTAACATAACTTACAGCAAGAGTCTGATAATGGGGCTGAGATTTGTTGATTTCCTTTGCTTTGGCGTACACTATTACGAAACCTGCTGATAGGAAAAATCCTGTTATGATAACTGAAATTATTATTACATATAGCGAGTCGGTAGCAAAGCCTATCATACTAACTGCGCTCAGAATACCTGATATGAACAACAACTTCTTTGCATTTCCAATTTTATCATAGATTCTTCCAAATAGTGGAGATGAAAGAAGAGCAACTATTAAACTCAGACTTCCTATCAGCCCTGCCTCCAGTGGATTTATCTTCAGATGATCCACAAAGTAAAATACACTAAATGTTAAAATCATGCTCGATCCTGCTTGAAATCCGAGTAATGTGAATCCAAGTATTATCAATGACTTGTTAAATAGAGTGTCAAGCACGTAAGATATCTTGATTCTAAATTTTTTCTGTATTTCGCCTTCATCCTTTATCAATGTAATACCTAACATGAGGGCCGTAGCTATTCCCAACCCACCACTCAAAATTAGCGTGGCTCTCCAGCCTAGTGTTTCGGCTAGTATCACCCAACCAAACAATCCCAAAATTCCACCCAAGGCATGCGCTGAATTTAGTAATCCTATTCCTAGGCCTTCAGATTCTTTTCCTAAATATCTTGAAACTAGTATAACACTGGGTCCAAAGAAACATGCCATTCCGATGCCGACTATGAATCTCAATAAAGTGATTTGTGTCGTATCACTAGCCAATCCAGTAACTAACGCTGCAGATGATGCAATCATGATTCCATAAATAGCGATCTTTCTTGCACCGTATTTTGCAGCTATAACCCCCGCAGGTACTTGAAACAGACCCACTCCTATAAGAAAACTAGCACTAATTATTCCTAATATGGCTATGTTTTCTCCAAAGTCCGAAGCAATAAGGTAGAAGGTAGAAGCAATGTTAAACCAATTAATTGTATATACAATTCTGGCAAGCAATAGGGAAAGAGTCGCGACCTTAAATGGATCCAATTTATGTTCTAATTCAACGGTAAAACTTTCTTAATGCTAATAAACGGCTAGATATCGACTCAACTGTCAGAAAATTTAGTTCTGACTTTGAACAATGTAATATTCCGTAATATCTTCAAAAGCTTTTATTTTTTCTTTTATTTGAATAGTTTCTAAGTTGAATTTTTCTAGAACCTTTTCTTTTGTATATTGTGATACAACAATTTGATCAGCTTCGGCTATTCCTTCCAACCTGCTCGCCAAGTTCACATGAGTTCCTATTACAGTGAACTGATCTCTTTCCTCGCTTCCCATGAGTCCAACTAACACTGAGCCAGTATTAATACCACATTTTACGTCAATATTTATATCAAAATTAGTAACTGATTTCCATATACCCAGCCAATTTTGCTTAAAAATCTGGAATGACTTCTTCAATTCCAGAGCTGCAAGAATTGAATTGGATGCTCCAACTGAACCATCATCGTCTCGTTCCTTGAATCCAAAATATGCAAGTATACCATCTCCAATGAATTTATCAACAATCCCGTCATATTCATGTATAATCGGGACTGCGACACCGAGATATTCATTAAGAAATACGGCAATTAGCTCTGGATGGTCTTTAAAGACTTCTGTTAACTTTGAAAAATTACTTATATCCCAGAATACAATGGTCAATAGTCTGTTCTGGATTAATGTAGCATAAGGGTCATTCAGATATTCAATAATTGCTGGATCTAGTTGTCTCTGAAGGCGAGTTAATATTTTTTGATTTGCGTTGTCAGATATGGACAAATTGATATCATCTAAAAGTTTGGATTTTTCAGATTCTGTCATTTGGTCTTCCTGCGTGGGAAATATTCCAATCACGCCCCTTTCAGAAGGGTGCATCGTACAATAGTATGGTATGCTTTGCTGATTACTATCGATCTTAACGGTCGTAGATTCTCCTGGCAACATACCACCAGTCTGAAAGAAAGGACTTGGTAATGAAGAGTTCCCATCTCCAGAGGTCAAGTTATGAACTTTAGTGTCCCGATTAATCCAAGTTATAGATTCACCTTTGACTATCTTAGCAATCCTTGGTTCAAAGTACATTATTTCTGTAGTATTCTCATTAAATCTAGGAATAACGACAAATTGTGTCAATCACTTCTAAATAATTTAAAGGGAATATAACCTTACGTTGTTTTTGCTTCATCGTGCTTTGAGATTTCCATTTGTTTATCACGCAGATTGACGATCAATATTAATGGGTAATGATAACGTGAAAATCCGGTAGTCCAAGAAAGACATTAATTATGGTCATCGGACTGTACAAATTATGGAAGGTATTCAAAAGTTAAAGTGTACTTCCTGTGGAATTACATTCATGTCTGAAAATAACAATCCACTTTGCCCAACATGTTCTGAAAACTCTAATGCTCATCATCATGGAGACGAACATGGATGTGGCTGCGGTGGTCACTAACTACTTTTTTTTAACATACCTTATATACTTGGTCTTTTTCAGGTATCAAAATTTTTTAATTATCTACTTTTTAGTTTCAGTTTTTACAATAGAATAGTCAGTGTCGGTTTTGTACTCTCAATTTGCAAACTAGCTAATCCCAAGCTCCATCCAAGTTAAGGTTACTAGCGGCCAAGTTCTGGTTTTATTCTATGACATAATAATTTTTTAAACCACAACAATTTCCAATTCGTCATAGGCATCTTTTACTGAGAGTTCAACCAATGTATCCTCATAAATTAATAGCCAATCTCTTATACCAACAACAGGAAGCTTTCTCACAAATATTTTACCTGATTGAATCAATTTTGCAGTTATGTATGCATAGTGTAAAGAATCCCGATTTTCAGGATTTTTAATTTTAAAAAGACTATCTTGAAGTTCTATTCCAGGGCGACCTCCCTGTATGTTAATCGTAACATTTTCAGCATATCTATTTTGTATTTTAGCTGTAACATAACTCTGTCCAATTTCAAACTTGTCAATATTCAGTAATACTTGAGATCTGACAAGCGGTGATTTTGGTATTTCATCAAACAATTGTTCGGATATTCCGTCAAAGAACAAATTCCAAATCAGTAGTTAATTTTGTCTATCCCTTCTATATACAATTTTTCATGGTTCTTGAAAGGATATCTGATTTAATCTGAAAATGTGTCAACCTATCGATTCAAGTCTAGTTGTCTAACCCTTCTTTACTGAATTATACATTGGAAATTATGATTCTGGCTTTTGTAATACTTAATAATATATTATTTGATCTTAGTCTACCTGTCTTGGTCACTCTTGATGAGCTGATTTTGCTGTATGATTACTTTGGATAAGCCGGAATTTTATTGATTAGCTTTATTATAAGTATACTATTCTTTCTGCCGATACCCTATTTTCCACTTCCCCTCATAGCGGCATTTAACAAAAACTTGGATCCACACCTCATAGCCCTTTCTGGCACTGCTGGTGCTGTTGCAGCAAAAATGATCATATTTTATCTTGCTTATTCTGGACATAATTTCATTGTCAGAAAATCAAAGGGAAGAAAAATGTCACTTCAAAAGCTCCTGAGTAAGTATGGATGGATAGGAGCATTTGTTGCCACAATAATGCCATTTTCCGGAAATATCATCTACATTACACTGGGTCTTACAAGATACAATCCATGGAAGTTTGCTGTTGCTGTATTTGCTGGAGAGTTATTATATAATGAGTTTATAGTATGGATAGGAGTCCTTTTAGGGAGACCATTTGTTCAACGCATTATTTCAGATATTACAAATACGGACAATCCATCCACTATCATAATAGCCGTAATTCTCAGTATGACCGGAATTATCGTAACATTGTACCTGTTAGTAAAATTAAATTGGAATAAGATTATTGGAAAATGGTTTCCATGGACCAGGACTGATAATACAAATGAATAAGATTGTAATAATTTCATTCTTTGATCATTTATCATATTGCTGATCTGATATTCTGCAGAGTTCCTTTTGAGAATACTAAATTAATGCGAATATATTTGGATTCTATCATGAGTAGTACAGTAAATCTTAATTAGATAAGGTATTTAATTCTAAACATATTGCATTATTGGGTTGGCTCCTTTTGTCGTGTATTAGATAAGAAACAAGGTGCTGCATTATTTCCTGCAGGTGTGACTGCTATATCTGACATAATCAAGATAGCTGCCGATATTGGAAATCAAATACCAGATAAATCATGGATGCTCTATCTGCTGGAATTATTTAGTACTCGCAATATACCTATTGAACTGAATCTGATCTGTCAGTTTGATAATCAAGATTATTTTGAAGCAATATTTCAAGGTGTTAACAGGTATAGGTTCAAGAAAGTATTGCCAGTCGTAGGGCATTCGTATAGGAGAATAATCGTGATGAACAAAAGAAATAAACAAATTAGATATGCTCTTACAGATCAAGCCACAACACACTCAGAGACCTTTGATTTTTCTCTTGATGGGATGGACTTTGATTACGTTGGAGCAAATCAGTTTACAGGAATTGAGTGGTGGAACAAGATGGGTAACTTTCCTTACTCAATCAAATATAATGTAGAAGTATCTCAACTTATGTTTGGATTTTTAGATAAGGACGATCCTGAATCAATTACTTTTGTTCCTCATAATTCGTTGATACCAAACAACGATAACTCTGGAATATCATATCCAATATCATTTGAAAATGTAATGCCAAGAGATAGTTGCGTATGTTATTCGGTCGAATCGGGCAATTGTATTACTGGAATCCATTATAGTATGTAAAAAGGACCGTTCAACAGGTATTTTCTATCTAATATTTAGTATTAATCCTCAGCCAATCAATAGCGATAACTGCTTTAAGAAGTTAAATTATATCTTTTTATCGTCCTGCAAGATTCATCGCCATCGTTATCTCAGTATTATATGTTATATGAAATGAATGTTATATGAAATGAACAATTTTTATTTCAAGAGAAACTAAATTATTCGCAACATTTATGATACATCAAAATATTGTACTCAAAGTTTAAAGCATACATTATGTGAAGTAATTTTTATTGATAGGGTGGATCGTTCTTATATTAGCTGTTCTAGTTATTTTGGCTCTCGTAGGGTTGGGATGGAATGCTTTTTTTGGTGGTGTGAAGAAGGGTATAGAGAAAATTGTAAATCTTCCAGAAGTAATTTAGTAGTGTAATTGGTAACTCTACACTAGATATTGCTGCTGCAAATGTCCAGAAAATGTAAGTCCTTTTTAATTCAATTAAAATACATCATATGAAAGGGAGTTGCCAGCCCCGTGTTTGGCATCCGTTTCATTGTTGTTGGAATTTTTGGTACTTTCGGTGAACGGAGCCAAAACCCGAAAGCTTTTCACTATTTAATTGTGGACAACAAAATTTAAAAGATTTATCAATATTATCTAAATTCTGAAGTTCACCATTTTAAATAAATGGAAGCACTAGTGTCAAAGACAAGGTTTAGGAAGTAAGTACCTAATATGATATAATAGCAGATGAGATAAAGGATGGAAGAGCATGTAAGAAAAAAATATTACTGAGATAATTAGTCATTGCGAAAAAAATAATGGATTAGCTTTAAGTAACAAATTTAAGCGATGTAGTGGCATCTTAGTATATGTTCTGTAGCAATTTGAGTAATGGAGACGGTAGATGAATGTCACAGGAAATCTCCGGAAACCCCAAAAAGTGTCATATATGCGGCATAATGTTTGCCACTCAACAAGAGAAGGAACAGCATATGAAATTGGAGCATCAGAATAAAGAAGAGCCAACCGGAGTTGGCTAAATATTACAATATTAACAAAGTATTTTTAATAATTTTTGACAATGAATTGATAAGATTAATTTATTTAATTCCAATTACTTTGTACGGTAATGTTAATACGTTTATATTCTTGCATATCGATTTCGAATTGTAAATTTGCGACTAGTTAATAAATATTATTGGCTTTGATAAAATATGACAGAAATCGGATACTGGGCATCACAAGAACAATATTCCATGCAGCAATTGATTGATTTTGTAAAAGAGGCGGAAAAAGGAGGTTTTGGTACGACCCTTACAAGTGATCATTTTCATCCTTGGTCTCATACAAATGGACACGGAAACTTTACGTGGGTTTGGATTTCAGCTGTCGCTGAAAGGACAAAAAAAATGAAATTTTTAACCGGCGTTACTGCAGCTGTGTATCGTTATAATCCTGGAATAATTGCACAAGCGTTTGCATCATTGGATGTACTGTATCCAGGACGTATTGGGCTTGGTGTGGGATCGGGTGAAGCAATGAATGAAGTAGCTTTGGGACTTGATTGGCCGTCTGCAGAAACTAGGGTTGAAAGAACAGTTGAAGCTATTCAAATCATAAATAAATTATGGAACAGAAATAAGAAGAGTCCTCTAGATCCGGAAAGATCATACAATAATAATATTAAAGAAGATAATGGTATTGATGAGGATGGCTTCGTAACATTTATAGGAAAATATTTTAAAATTAAAAATGCAAAATTATACACTAGTCCTTCCACTGATATCCCTATATATATGGCAGGCTCGGGTGCACAAGCAATTAAAGCTGCTGCTAAATATACAGATGGTCTGATTACAACTTCAAAACCTGATGAGGCCAATGAAGTATTTCACATATTTGATAATGCGGCGAAGGAGGTAAACAAGGATGTCGATTTACTTCAAAAAATAGCAAAACCAAACGTTTCTTATTCTGAGGATTATGACAAAGCCTTTAAGGCGTGCGAGTTCTGGCGTACTACGCAAATAGATGATGCATTTAATACTAATATTAGCGATCCAAGAATTTTAGAACAAAAAGCACAAGATGAAGTATCTGATGATGAGCAGAAGAAATCAACAATAATAGTTACTTCTATAGACGAACTAATTTCCCCAATCGAAAAATATTTTCGTGCAGGCTTTACACAAATATATATACATAGCACTAGTCCGGATGAAATAGAATTCATTAGATTATTTTCAAAGAGAGTGTTACCCTATTTTCACGATAAATGGAAAAAAAGCAAAGAGTTTGTCTCTTAGCTCGAAGTAAATTTATCGGAAGTTGATAATCTTGACTCAAAACTTATATCGCTAGTACTATATACTAGAATATTTTTAATATGTTATATCCTTTGTTGCAGATCTTCCTTGGTTGCAGATCATTTGATATGGTTGCGAGGAGCTCGGAGAAGAAATAAGGAGTACATCTGCATCCATGCACTTTCGACTTCTAAATGCTCATGCATCGGGTTAAGAAATAAACAATTTGTAAAATTATTTGCATTGAACATTGATGATTATTTTGTTTTCTGAACAATATTATTTTGACTAAATAAGTAGAGCATGAGAAAGTGATAATATGAGTTGCTTTGTTTTTTGTTCAAATAACTACTAAATGTAATATTGTGCAAATAGTGTTTATATGGCATTAGCTAAAATTGCCGAAAGTGATAAAAAAACTATCATTTGGAATTTTATGGAAGAGCTGTGGGAAAATTATCTAAATGCGTTAGAAAATAACTTGTCGACCAAGTTCAATTTTATGGATTTTTTTAATTTCGGAATACTGAAGGATGGATTTTCCGAGAATGATAAAATTTCTGTCATCAAACAATATGCCAAGGAAAAAGGTTACATCAAAATTACCAGAACCGAAGTATCCGTGACCAAAAAGGGCCTAGAAGAATTCCAGAAAGATACTCACGATTGGGATATACACATTTAAAAATACTAAATAAAACTATAGAAATTTTGGCAGCATCTTCTTATTCTAAAAATTCAAAATTTGCTAGTTATTAAAATCCAATATTCTTTCTATTAGGCATGCACAGAAGAGCCTTGCTATAACTAGTTTCCGTCGTAAAATCCTTGGATATTTACAATTATGCTGTTATTATTTTGGATTAAATTAAATTTCTTGTGCTTTTGATATTATTTCACTAATATTTTGCTTTTTGGTAAGAACTCCAGCCCATATATCATTATTTTTTAATGCAAGCTGTGGTACACTTGAGATGGTAAAGTCAATAGGAAGAATCGAATCTAATTTTTTCCACTCTATAGGCATTGAGACAGTTGCCGCTGCGGTCGGTCTCAACGAGTATACTGATGCTAAGGTTTTTCCCCTAGAATTTTGGTTATAATCGAAGAATACTTTTCCTTTTCTTTTTGATGTACTCCATTCAGTAGTTACTTTCTTAGGAAATTTCGATATCATAGTCTTTGCAATTATTTCGGAGAAATTTCTCGTCTGTTCGTATGGATAGTTATTAATAATAGGAACATAAACGTGTAAACCTGACTTTCCTGATGTTTTTACGTACGAACTTATTTTTAATTCCCTTAAAAGGTCATACAGATCGAGTGCAAGTTCCACCGCTGCACTAAATCCCACTCGGTTGTACTCAGGTTCTTGTCCTTTTTTTTCCTTTCCAGAATAGATGTATTGGTCGAGATCAAAAACTATGAAATCCGGAAAATTCAAACCACATTTCTCTTCATACAATAATGAAGAACTATTGCAGCTATCCATTTCATTTATCCTGCTATACCAAGGATGCATTTCTATGCAACCCAAGTTTGCAATCCAAAGTAGGCTTTCTCTATTGTTACAGACTAAATAATTGATATTATCGTTCCTTTGCTCGGAATGAACTTGGGCAGTCATAACAAAATCTGGTTTTGACTGATTCCAATTCTTGTGAAAAAATGATTTTCCATAAATTCCATCCGGGTACCGACTAAGGGAAAGAGGTCGGTCCTTTAAATGAGGGAGAATCAGTGGACTTATCAACTCGTAGTATTTGATTAGATCTTTTTTTGTGAATCCCGTATGGTCTCTTGTTTTAGGCCAATAAATTTTGTTGGGATTTGAGATTTTAGCTCGTGTATTTTGTGACTGTTCCTTGTTTTTATATTTTAAATTTCCTTCTGTAGGATTATCACCTTCTATTGTGCATTCAATAGGTTTCTTGTCCTCCCTAAATCTCAAAAAGATTGGCGCCCGCATTATCCCATCTTTGGTCCATTCGTTAAACTTTACCTCTGCAACAAGTAGCGGTTTTACCCATGTGGTTTGTCTATTCATATATGGCAATTGATCAATCGGCATTGAATCGATTCTTATTTCCAGTAGCTTTGAATATACTTTGTTAAGTAACTCGAAATCAAAACCACTACCTGTGTGTCCTACGAATCTGAACTTTCTTTCTTTTGTGCAATATACTGCTAATAGTAGGGAACCAAAAAGATTAATTCTATTACCTATACCTTTAGTATAGCCAATAACTACACAATCTTGTGTTTTAATATTTTTAATCTTTAACCAATCTCTTGATCTTAGTCCTTCTCTATAAACACTCGATTTATGTTTTGCCATTATTCCTTCTAGACCAAGTTCTTTACTATGTTTAAGGATATCAATTCCTTTTTCTTCAATGTAGTCAGATATCTTAATTCTATCATTTCGTCCTAATATTTGGGATAGGATACTTCTCCGATCAAGATAACTTAATTTCTTCAAATCTTTATGCTCATGATGCAAAACATCAAATGCATAGAAAGTACACGGGGTCTCCGATGAAAGTAACAGAATTTCTTTTTTACTTTCTACATTCATTCTGCATTGATGAGCCTGAAAGCTGGGAATACCGTTTTCATCAAGTACCACAATCTCACCATCGATTATTGTTGATTTACATCCTTTTAGGCACTCTCTTGCTGAAGTTACTATTTCAGGATATTTTTCTGTAATGTCGTTACCACTTCGAGACTGCAACTTAATTTTGTCATTTTCCTTAAACAAAACGGCTCTCACCCCATCCCATTTAATTTCGAAAACCCATTCGTTATCATTGAAGGCGTTATCGACGGGAGACGCCAGCATTGGCACTACTCTGGAAAAAAGTCCTCTCTTTTATTGATGTATCTGTTAGTATCTCTCATTGAATGATTATATTCTGATTTTTTAATTGAAGAAATATTATCTTTAAGTACAGAGTCGGGATGTGTAATAGTCAAATCTTCTTTTGAGGCGAAGTCATCAGTAGCTTTTATTAGTAACCATTGGTTTTGACTTCTCGTTCTAATTAAGGTGAATCCACCTCTTAACTTTTTTCCTTCCAGTTTTAATGAGATCTTCCCATTTTGAAGCTGTTTTGAGAGACCATCCTTGGTTCCATAGGTACCAATATTCCATACTATTACCGTACCAGCACCATAGTTACCAGGAGGAATAACTCCTTCAAAATTCAAGTAATCTAAAGGGTGGTCCTCTACCTTAATTGCTAAACGTTTTTGCTTGGATCCATCGATGGTCCTTTGGGCACCGCCCACGAAATAAGTACTCCAGATTCAGATTCTATTCTAAAGTCATAATGCAATCTTGAGGCATCATGTTTTTGAACAACGAATGATTTTAATTTCTTATTTTTAGACCTACGATTTAACTTGCCCTTTGGCTCGTGAGTTTTGGTAAAGTCCCTTTTCTTGTCATACTTTGCAAGGGATAATTCTAATTCTGCCATATTCAATCGTTAATATTTACAATTGTATCTTAATGACATACAATTCGAGTTCAATATTCATTCCTATATATTTATTGGACTACAAACTATAAATTGAATTATCAAAGAATTTCTTGCCTATTATGACAGAAGTGAATATAGAGAAACGAAATGACATTGCTAATGTCATCCTGAAGATTAACATTGGTGAATAAGAAATATTATGACTCGAGCTGTGGTGTTACTGGTTATTAGAATGTGCGTTACTGTAGGTATTAGCACCCTTAGGCGTAGAAATTAGGAGAACTGGTTTTGGTTTTGAAGATAGTCCAAAATTACGGTGAAAAGAAGTTCGTTACATGCAAAGTAGTGCTTCTTACACATACAGTGGAACATTAAGAGGAAAACATCGAAGTGACAAATAAGAGCAGCTTTATGGGTAGCAAGTAGTGGTCACATTAACTATCAGGCGTTAACTTTTCCTGGATAGAACAAATGGGATATTAGTCGATGATAACAAGTATTGCAGACAAACAAATCTAAAAACGGATTTAAAGAATGGATATGTTTTCTACAATAGTCACACTTTATACTTTCCAATGTATATATATGATCAAAATAGCTTAAATAGTTTTTATTATCATCTTAGGCAACTTTTTTCTAATTTAATCTTCTATAAAATGTATCCAGTAAAACCCTAAAATTATGTGCGCTAAAATTACTGTTCTCATTTTCTTTCAAAGTCCCTGTAATAAGTGAAAGCTTAGAAGTTAATTGGCTAATTCTTGGATGAAAATTCTTTTAGCATAAAACTAATGGAAACAATTAAAGGGATCGCCTCTTTCTCGATACCTAGTATGAAGAGTAGCAAAAGATCCTTGATGGTTTATACCTGTATTTGTACGGCAGCCTTATTGCTAATGATAATTGAATCACAAACTGCTGTTGCTATAGATACGCCGTTATCAAATATGAGTGGGACTAACTATGGTTTTCAACTCGAATCGAATGTTACTAATAGTACATCTTCGGATCAAATAGCTTATAGGAATCCACAATATGGAATATTTCTGTTGTTCCCGTCAAACTGGACATTCTCAACTAGTGGATTACCAGAGTATACTCAGATTGCTGGTTTTTATGCTCCACTACAAAATCTTTCCGATCCAATTCCAGCGAGATTTACTATCAGTGTAATGAGCTATCAACAAAATGTATCTCTCAAGGACTTTACTAATGTTACACTTTCCTCTCTCAATCAAACGAACCAAATTAAGATCTCAAGTTCAGGTCCTACTGCTCTTGCGGGACGTCCTGCGTACCAGGTAGTATTCTCAACATTACCGAATATGGGAAATCCTGTTTCATTTGAGATTATGCATTCATGGACAGCAGTAGACAATAAGATTTATGTTTTTCAGTACAGTGTGGAGAGCTCAAAATTTGATACCTATTTACCTACGGTTAAACAAGTTTTAGACTCATTAAGAATAAATGGAGTAGGATAGCTCTTTTCTTTTAGAGTAAAATGAAATAATATGATTAGCTATTACTTTGGAGTGGTAAACAATCGTAAAACGTTTGGTCAGGATAAGCCGTGCATAATATGAGTGTTACAGTGGCAATTAACTATTAAATTATATAAGTGATAGTTATAGAAGACTGATGAGAGCCAAAAATAAAAGAATAATTCTTCCACTAGTTCTGGTCACAAGTGGTGTTGCAATCACTTATTATTATGTTCAAAATACAAAGACGTATCCTCCAGATATTATGACAATGTCGGACAAATTTGGTATATTGAAAATATATCCTATAAAACCTGGAGGAAGAGAATGGTTCATTAATATGAATAATCCTACTAAAGACCCAGGGTTCAAGGTTGGCTCAAATTGAGATTTATAGTTTATAAATATGATACTCGAAGCAAACGTTATCCTAATCGTTATATTTAATGTGCCACTTACTATAGTATGTCAGAAAACATTGATACTAAAAAATCGACTTGTTTATTATGTGATAGTGA
>VBPR01000197.1 GCA_005877345.1 Nitrososphaerota archaeon | reverse complement strand
TACAAGGCGATTTTTTACTTTTCCTCTTACTTTTTTAGATCTATCAATAATTTCAGCTCCGACACCAATTTCTGCTGCATTTAGTAGAATTCTATTATGAGTTAATGATGGAGTTTCTTTATCGGTTATAGTAGCTACTATTACATCCATCTTACGTCTCTTCATATGTCGAATACGCATTAGAGATTCGGCTCCTTGATGTTTTAGCTCAAGAGACCTAGCTAATACATTTCGACTGCCAGAGGGGATAACGTACATAATACCTTTTGGATTAATTGGTTTTAGTTTAGAATCAATCTTAAATTTGCCATTATCAATGTTTTGAGACTTAATATTAAAAAAACCATTTGCTACTTCATTAATAGTACCATCCCCACCGATAGCAACAATATTCTTATATCCCTTTCTAAGTAACTTACGTGTTATCAATATCCCATCATTGGCTTTTTTCGTAAAAATGATTCTATGAGCTTTGGGTAGAAAATCCTTAACTTTATTATAGGTTTCGACCCAGCTTTTTCCAGTGTTACCTCCTTGAGCATTTGGATTTAATAGTATATTCAAATCATTTATGTTTATTCTATTCAAATTGCTTACAGTCTTATTGAGATTTGAAAGCTTATTTTTAGAATTTTTCATTCAAACTAATCAGTCCAAAAAACAATATATATGTAATAATATAATTAATCAACACCATTTAATAGAGTTGAAATTAAATTTTTTTATCATTATATATTTGAGGAATTGTATTGAAAAAGGTCGTATATTGCCGCATGCTTGAATCTAAATTTAAATGTAAATTATATTGATATACCAAAATTAATAATATCTCTTTGTATATGCTTCAAGTCCCTTAAATGTACGCTTAAGTATAAATTATATAAATTAGTTTATAATCCATTATAACATAAAAAAAAGATTTTGTGAATGTTCTACTTTGAACCTTGCTTGAGTTTTTCACTTGCGTTACCAAGTAAACTTCCGAGACCGCCAGCTATTTTCTTGCCTACATCTTCAGTCTTATTTAGGATTTGCCCTCCTACTTGACTAGCATTCTTTCCTAGTTCTGATGCAGTCTGATTTGCCTTTGCACTAGCATTTCCTGCAGTCTGATTTGCCTTTGCACTAGCATTTCCTGCAGTCTGATTTGCCTTTGCACTAGCGTTTCCCATCGCGTTTGAAGCTTTAGTCGTCGCATTTTGAGCATTAGCCACCGACGCATAAATCAATGCAAATATTAACACGAAAGTTACGGTTCCAATAAAGAGTTCTTTTTTCATCAAAACTACTTGGACAACATTGTTTTAATAGTTTATACTTTAATTTAAGTTAAAAACTTGCTATCTGAAGGTAAATTTTACCACATCTTCTCCAAACGTATGAGGGACGCTATTTGATATCTGCATAATCAATTTTTAACATTTTTTCACTTTTCAAAAGAAAGGTTAAGATTATTTGTAAAACAAGTAACTGTAATGATTAACCATAAGCATGAAATTGGCGTCGAAAATGTACTGGTATTGCAGGGCGGTGGTTCCCTTGGCGCTTTTGCATGTGGAGTTTTCAAAGCCTTTGCAAAGAAAAATATAAAATTTGACATAATAGCGGGAACCTCAATAGGAGGCATCAACGGAGCAATAGCTGCAGGCAGCATAAATGTTAAGCCTGAGAAGGATCTAGAGCGTTTTTGGTTGGACCTGGCAAGAAGCAGCTACAATCTTATACCAGATATCTTTACCTTTGATTTTGACTATCATAATTATCAAGCTAAATTGAAGAGATCACCAGCAGCCTCTTTAAATGCAGCATTCTTTGGAGTTCCAAGTTTTTTTGTACCAAGATGGTTTAATTTCAATAAGTCCAATCCAAAATCATCAGAACTGCAGGATTACGTTCAGCCACCTTGGAAATGGACCTATATGTATGACAATTCTTTCATAACAAAGACAATTGAGAAATATATAGATTTTAAAAGACTATCTCCACTGGCCCAACAAAATAATCCTAATGATGGTAATAGTAAGCCCAACACTCGTCTTATAATTACTGCAGTTGACGTACTTACTGCTGAACCTCTCATATTTGATAGCTACAAAAGACATATCGAGATGAAGCATCTACTTGCCACCATCGGCTATCCCCAATATGGATTTCCTTGGGTCGAAGTAGGTGATGGTACATTTGCCTGGGATGGGTCCCTATTAAGTAATACACCAATACGCGAAGTAATGGTGGCGTCTCCAAGTAAAAATAAAAATATTTATGTTGTGGAAAATTATCCAAGAAAAATAGAAAAGCTTCCTGCGAATATGAGTGAAGTTATGTCAAGATCTAAGGATATTATGTTTAGCGATAAGACTCAAAGCATGGTACAAATGTCAAGACTTATCACCCGACATGTTAATTTGATTGAAACATTATATGATATATTCCAGGAATGTGATCAATCAAAAATAGATAAAGACAAAATTGATTATATTAATAAGGAACACTCAATGCTCGTTGAAAAGCATGGCGCCAAAATTCTAAAGCTACATAGAATCACTAGAAATATGCCAGAGACTCCATATCCTCTACAAAATGCTGATTTTTCTGTTGGGACAATTAAGGAACTAATTAAACAAGGGGAGACAAAGGCATTAGATTATCTAAAACAATAATCTATCATAGAAGCCAATTTACAGATTATCAAGAAAAATTCTATGATCTCATAAAATAGAATGGTAGTTACTCGTTCTATAAATTAGTAAATTAACTAATCTGAGGATTTCTACACACTATGATATCTTTTTTTTCCAATTATCATGATCTTTTTCTGCTGGTAATTTAATCCACATATCATATGCCTCATTATATTTTTTAGACCAGCCGTTGCAGGTATTATGTACGTTCTTTGTTTCAGACAACTTGATATTGCTGTCTATGTTTTCATCGCTAATTTGTTTTTCTTTAGAGTTTGAGATATCCGAAAGATATTGTTTATCATGTCTATTGTTCATATGTTCCTGGATTACCGGATTATCCAGATCTCGCCAAATTATTAGCCCATCTGAAGAATTTGACGCAATTGATAATGTAGCCATTATGAGACGATCTGAAGGAGGACTGTAATCAAGCTTAGAATAATTATAGGTTATGGTAGGGTATACTATATACCTAATTGGTTTTTTAAAAATCTCTGAGAATATATGCAATTGCCTTTCTAAGGTCGACACATTATAATAGCATCCACTGGCCACAATCAAACCGTCAATAAAATTGTCGTATTTCTTTACAACTATTCCAGTTTTTCGCCCTTCAAAATATACTGTTGGATAAAACTTAACGTCCTTGCTTTTATGTTTAAGCAATTCAGAGAGGTCGGAATATTCCATAAAATCTACATTATTCCTGAATTTTGTATCAGTTCTTGTACTTATCCAGTTAAAATCATCAATTGTAAAACCCTCAAATGACCTTGGATATTTCTTTTCTAGAGAGTTAAAATATTTTATCCATCCTTTCCAATTGTAACTGGTATCAGGTCCACCTTCGGACGGTGGCAGAAGAATGATTATTATTTTTAAATTCGTCTTATTTGCAGTTTCCAGTAGATTATCTGTCATTTTTAGAGATTTAGGATCTTCAAAGTTATTCATTACATAATAGTACTCACCATAGCCTTTTTTTAGAAGTGTATCCATTGCTTTTTCCTGTTCCTCACCTTTTAAATGCTGAAGAGCAAAACTGGTATTAGTAGGAGTCCAGAGCCCAACAGTAATGTCTCTAGAAACAGCCTCTCTTGATGTAGTTACATCAATATTATTACCATTTTTAATACCGTTTTCTGCACTTATTTCTTGTATTGTATCCTGCTGTCTTATGGTGTTTGAGAAAAGTTGAATATCATTTTGGAGAAGAGAAAAAATGGGGAATGAAATTGGATAAGAAAGAATGGGTTGGATTAATAAAAAACAAAATATACCAAAACCAAGGAAAATGACAAATACCGCAACATTCATGAAAAACAAGAAATTTTGTCATTCTATTAAATATATGTTAATACTTTTGCGACAGCTCTATCTAAATCCAATGAGTCCTTCGATGGACGAGTAATTCCTCTTCCGTATTTAGCCTCCAACCACATATTTCGCACATGAGAAGATTTGAGATTTCTTCAATCTTTTTTGGAATCCCCACGGTGAGAATATTCTCCAATTCCATGATTTTATATCTGGTTAGATTATGTGAATCTAAATAATTTCGTAGAATTTCTTTAATCAGCCTGTTCCCATTTCTTTCATTATTTTTTTCTAATGATATGCTAATCTCATCACCTTCAGGTATCATATAGATACTTGAGACTAGATCCAGTGATGAGAGATAACTTTTAACAGCTTGGGCTAATAATACGTCACCTGCAAAATTGATTACTATATACGCCATATTAACCAGAACTTGTAATTAGAGGTAGCATTAGATTAATTTATCAACAATATATAGTATCAAATTCAAGTTTTTGTTACTAAATTACAATGACAAAACAAATAGACTTATATCGAACAATAATGCAAACCAAAAGGAGTATTATTTACAGTGGAGCTCATTATTCCTAATGAATCCCAAGTAGTGAATAATTCTAACAAAAAAAGAAAATGAAAATTTACTTTGACATTTGCGAAAACGCTGCTTCCGCAGCACTTTTCATTTCCTCTTCTGAAAGATCTTTTTTATGAGTCGCTATTGACCACAGATGTCCAAAGGGGTCCTCTAGCCGACCATGACGATCTCCCCAAAATTGATCCTTTACAGGATCCAAAACTTTGGCACCTGCAGTGACTGCTTTATCGAAAAGTGAATCAACATCTTCGACATATACATACATGGATACTTGGCTTCCGCCAATTGAGTTAGGTGATTGACACTTCATCTCCGGATATTCATCTGACAACATAAAGACAGAATCACCCAACTTTAGTTCAGCATGTGCAACCCTACCATCAGGACTTTTCATACGAGATCGTTCTTCAGCTCCAAATCCTTTTTTATAAAATTCTATTGCTGCATCTCCATTTTTCACTATCAGAGCAGGGGTAATCGAATGATAGCCTTCTGGAATTTTTTTTACTTCTTTCATATAATTATTTTATTTCTTATTATATTTATCATTATATAAATAGTTAAATAATTAATTAATTAACTAATATTAATGGAATCTCCCTGGAAGGCAATTTCCGACTCAAGTAGACGAAAAATCTTGCTTTTGTTAAAAGAAAGAGATATGACGCCTACTGAAATTTCTAAGCATTTCCAATTTTCTCTTCCTGCGGTATCTATTCATCTACGAATTCTCAAAAATTCTGACTTGATTTTAGAACAGAAGGTTGGAAAGAATAGAATTTATTCCTTAAACAAGGAAAAGGCACTTGAAATGATGAATTTTTTTGCTGGAATGTGGGATTATAACCTTAAAAGTTTAAAGGAATTTTTGGAGAATCAGAAGGTTGTAAAAAGATGAGTGACAACTATACTGTAATAAATCGAGAGATAATAATAGACGCTCCAATTGAAAAGGTATTTTCAGCAGTATCTGATCAAGATCAGCTGACTCACTGGTTTCCAGACATTGCAGTCTTAGAAAAGAAAGAAGGAGGACGAGTATCCTTTAAGTTCTTGAGATCGGAGGATAATAATCTTGATAAGGATCATGAAATGAACGGCAAAATTATAAAATTTATTCCAAATAGAGAATTATCATATACTTGGCGCTTTCAGTCAAAGCCTGAATTTAATAAAGATACTATTGTAACATGGAGGTTTGAATCACTGAGTAAGGAGAAGACAAAAGTTATTCTAAGGCATAGTGGATTCACTGAGGATGACAGACAACAATATAACGAACATTCAGAAGGATGGACATGGTTTATTAATAGATTGAGAAATTATTTAACAAAAGGTGAGCCATGACTCATAGTGTATTAGCACATAGTAACAACCATTTATTACACATCAGACCAATAGTAGAGTAGGTGGAAAGTTACAAGACATGAAGGTTGTATCTAAAATAATTAAGGTAAGTTCCAAAGGAGAAGATGTTATTATTGATATTACTGAAGAATTATCAAATGTAGTAAAAGAGAGCAATATTGAAAATGGAACAGTTACTGTTTTTATTTCAGGATCGACTGCAGCAATAACGACTATTGAATATGAACCAGGACTCATTCACGATTTTCCAGAAATGCTGTCCCGAATAGTACCAAAAAATATAGAATATAAGCACGATAATACTTGGCATGACGGAAATGGTCACTCTCATGTCCGGGCATCGTTGATAGGACCAAGTCTAACTGTTCCAGTAATTTATGGTAAATTGGCGTTGGGAACTTGGCAGCAAATAGTTCTGTTAGAAATGGATACAAGACCCAGAAATAGAAATGTGATACTACAAATTATGGGTGAATAAGGATCAGATTGGTCAGTTAGGAACAAATATCGTTTAAACTAAATTGATGCAATTGTTACTCTTGCGAGCTATGGAGGAGCAGAAGGAGTGTTTTTATAAACTCCTCATATGGAAGACCTGACAAACAATATTTTTACGATAAAACCTATCACCCATCAATGAATCAGTCTTCCATCCAATCCATAGAATTGAGTACTCAGAACCTTGCCATCCGTATTATTTATTTTGATTTGTAAGTATCCATAATCAATCTTGTTCACAAAAGGCCATTCTGAGCTAGTTGATCCTTCATAGTGACTTCTACCACCAGCTCCAGTAATAAACCAGCGACCATCGCTTGATTCGGCCATAAAATGATTGTGCCCTGCAATTTCATAAATATGAATACTTTTTGATATGCTACCTTCGATATTTGAGATCATCCGGATTGTTGAATTTTCTGCGGGATGATGTGACTGGGGCGGAGTATGGGCAGGTTTATGAGCCAGTAACAACACATTCTTGATTCCTTTCATCAATGTCGCATTTGTTACCAATGATTGTCCCCACTTCGTTTGTGATATAGTATTTCCATTTGTATTTAGTCCAATTAATAAGGTCGTATCATTAGCAATTTTACGATACCAATGGTCTCCACA